>CALKAA010000382.1 GCA_937983495.1 uncultured Gemmobacter sp.
GAACTGGCGGACATGGTGGCGAGCGAACTGCGGCAGCGGGGCATCGGCGGCGGGGCTGCTGCCTTGGCCGGACAGGGAAAGCCGGGTCTGGCCGGGGGTCATGCCGTGATCTCCTGAGGCCGCTGTTCACTTGCGGGTTTTGCCGTGAGCAGGGTGTTCCCCGCCACATTCAGCCGGCCCAGCATATCGTCACGATTGCTGAAGGAATGCATATAGCCGTCCATAATCACGAGGATGTAATCGCTGATCTCCAGCAGACCGGCCTTGTGGGTGCTGAAAAACACCGTCGAGCCGCTGCGCTTCAGTTCGGTCAGGCTATAGGCGAGGTTCTTTTCGCCCTCGGCATCCAGCGCCGAATTCGGTTCGTCCAGCACCACCACGCGCGGCATGCGGTAGAAGGCGCGGGCCAGCCCGATGCGCTGGCGTTGCCCGCCCGACAGCGGCGCGCCGCCATCTGTCAGGGTGAAATCGAGGCCGCGCCCTCGGGCCTGCACAATGTCCAGCGCCCCGGCCATGCGCAGGGCCTCGGTCACATGATCGGTCAGCGCGGGGTCATAGGCGGCAAAGCGGGTGACGTTCTGCCAGATCGTGCCGGGCAGCAGGTCCAGCCCCTGCGGCAGATAGCCCGTGGCAGGACCATGCTGCGCGGCGGGCCAAAGCTCCAGCGGGTAGCCGTCGATCTTCACCGTGCCGCTGCTGGGGCGGGCGGCCCCTGCCAGCAGGCGCATCAGCGTGGATTTGCCCGCGCCGCTGGGGCCAACCACTGCCACGATGGAGCCTGCCGGCACCTCGAAGCGGATGCCCGCCAGAACCGGCTTGCCGTCATTGCCGGTCAGGCCAAGATTGTCACAGGCTACAGTGCCGGTCATCTCTGGCAGGGCGGTGGTCTTTTCCGGGGGCGCGGCTTCCAGAACCTGATCCAGCCGTTCGGCTGCCATGCGGATTTCGTTGAGAACAGACCAGTTCCGCGCCACGGAGACCACCGGACCCACGCCACGCATCATCACCAGAAAGGCGGCCATGCCTGCCGCTGCCGTCACCTGATCCAGCAGATAAAGCACGGCCCCGGTGCCGACCATCAACGGCAACTGCGCCTGTTGCAGAATGGTTATGGTGCTGTCGAGCGCGCCAGCGCGCGCATGACCTGACAGCGAAATCTCTGACGCCTTGTCCTCCAGCCCTGCCCATTCGCGGCGAATGCCCGGCAAAATGTTCATGGCGCGGATCGTCTCACGGCGGCTGGCCGTGGCCAGACCAAAGGCAAAGGCCTTGTCCTCATGCTGGCGGGCGTCATCGCGTGCGGCCTTGCTGATGCTGCGCGCCCTGGCGCTGACCAGCGCCAGCACCAAAATATAGCCGATGGCAGCCAGGCCGAAGACAGGATGCACGATGAACAGGACCACCAGAAAGATCGGTGCCAGCGAGGCATCCATCACCGCCTCGATCAGCGAGCCGGTCATGCCTTGCCGCAGGATCGTGATGTCGGCATAGGCGCGGTATGCCTCGGGCCGATCGCCCCGGTGGACGGCATCGAACACGCCTTCCCGCAATTCGTGGTCGATCCGGTAGCCAAGCGCATAAAGTGCATTGGCCCGGAAGTGATCCAGCAAAGCCCAGACCGTCAGCAGGCCGGCCATCAGCAGGGTGATGAAGCCAAGCGTCTCCCAGCTTCGACTGCTATAGACACGTTCCGTCACCTGCATCATGTAGATGAAGGGGCTGAGCGCCAGCAAGGCGATGAAGACGCTATGAAACCAGATGCGGACATAGCTGCTTTTGGCCTTCTGGAAGATCGGCGAGACCTTCATGGAAAACTCCGCGTGAGAAAGTTTCGGCTAGGGAACATAGTTGGGCACAGGTTACAAGAATGTATGGCGACTTTGAAAATTGGCAGGCGGCAACCGCTTCGGCCCTTCGCATATACGACCCTTTCGCCTATAGGGCGACCGTTTTTGAAAGGCTGGTGCCCGTTGTTCCGTCCGAAGCGCTGAGTCTTGCCGAACGCTGGCCGGTGCTTTGGTGTCGCAATGCGGCGGGGGATCCTGATCTGGTGGTGGTGCGCGGGCTCTCGGCCAGTGCCGAGATGCCGGATGCCCGCACCCAGAGCCGCACTTCGCTGCCCTTGCTGTTGCAGGCTTTCCCGTTCCGTTTTCGGGATGGGTTGCGCGGGGGCGAGATCGGGTTGGATCGCAGCGCGCCCATGAAAGAGCGCGACGCTGGTTCCTATATCGTGAATGAGCGTGGGGTGCTTTTGCCGGGGGCGGAGCTCAAGTTGCATGCGCTGGAACGCTGGGGGGCCGAGATCGAGTTGCGCGATCAGTTGACCGCCGCGGTGTTCCGGCATGGTCTGGTGGAGCCGGTGCAATTGCCCGACGACCTGGCGACGCGGCATGGTCTGCCCGATCTGTTCACCGTCATTGCCCAGCCGGAGGATGCGCTGATCTTCGGTGCCATGGCGCGGGAGCATTGGCAGGTGGTGGGGCAGTTTCTGGCGGCGCAGCGTCTGTCGCTGTACACCATGGCCCGGCTGGTTGCGCTGGCAGGACGCGAGGCGGCATGATGGGGCATTGGTTTGACGATCTGCCAGATGTGACCGGGGGGCAACCGCTGGATGCGGGCCTGTTGCAGCGCTGGCCGGACCGGGCGATGGATGGCCGGTTGCACCATCTGCGTTTTTGCCCGGTGGTGGCGGCAGAGCTTTATCAATTGGCCCGTTTTCTGCCCGTAACCGTGGTGGAGCAACCCGAAGGCGTGATGGTGATGGCCGATCTTCGGCCGGACATCCTCCGTCGTCCGGCCTTCGCCGAGGATGGCAGTTTCCAGCGCAACTATCGCCCGCTGGTGACCCGCCTGTTGCCCTTTGCGGTGACCCGTGCCGGTGGAATGATCCGTCTGCGAGACGACTGTATCCAGCCGGAACCCGACCGCCCGGCAGAATTGCAGCGACAGATTTCGCAGATGCTGGCTGCGCAGGCGGCAGGGGTGCGGATGCTGACAGAGGCGGCAGATCTGCTGCTGTCGGAAGGTTTGCTACAGCGGCAGGATGACGGGGCAGAATGGCGGCCGCTGTCCGCAGATCTGGCGGAGGAGGCGCGGCGGGCGGCTGGCAACCTTCCCGCGCGGCCCGGCAGTTTTCTGGCCCTGCGTCTGCTGGCCGTGCTGGAGTTCTCGCACCTGCACCGGCAAGAGCATCGCCCGGCGCAGTCCGACGCCGAAAGCCTCAGCCGGCTGTCAGGGCGCAATGAGGCGCTGCGGCGGCAGACTTTCCTCTTGCAGGATGACCAGCTCGACTTCTCGCAGTTGCAGCCTGCCAGCGGGGGCTTGGCGCGTTCTGCCCCAGCGGACTGATGGCCGCGGGCTGAAGGCTGCGGACTGAGGGCTGAGAGTTGCGGGCTACCCGTCCGGCACTCACAGGCACCGCGATCCTCTGCGGTGGCCATACCCCAGTCCCTGCATGGGGTTCCTGTTGCGTCAGCGGCAAGGGCTGCGAACGCTGCTGTCAGGCTGCGCTTACCGCCTTGGGGCATGGTGGGGCGCGTTCCAGGTTGGCCTGACACAAAGAGGATATATCATGGCGGATCATTTCAAATCCATGGCTCGTTCGATCACCGCCCCCGCCTTGGGGTCACTGGCGATCACGCCGTCCGACAGCACGAATCTCGGCGCGCCGATCCGGGCGATCACACTGAATGTGGGCGGCACGCTGGCTTGGCTGAACGAAGAGGGCACGGCACAGGCGACGGCGCTGCTGCCTGCGGGCACCTATCCGCTGATCGCCACCCGCATCCTGGCCACGGGCACGACAGCGACCGGCCTGACGGGGTGGATCTGATGCTGGGATTGGGATTTTCCCTGACCCAGGCCGTGCTGCGCAATCCGGGCTGGACACCGGCACGGCTGTTTGGAGGCGGGGCGGTGGGCTTCGCACTGGACCCCGGCGTTATGGCCTCGCTGGCGCAGGATACTGCGGGCACACAGCCCGTTATGGCGGTGGGCCAGCCGGTTGGTCTGGTGCGCGATCAAAGCGGCGGGGGCCGTCATGCCAGCCAGTCTGTGAGTGCCGCGCGCCCGACCTACCGGCTGGATGCGGGCGGGCGGCCCTGCCTGGAGTTTGATGGGGTTGATGACTGGCTGGCAACCGCCAGCATGGCCCTTGCGTCGGGGGGGCGCACCATCATCACCGCTTTGCGCAAGCGCAGCGACGCTGTCGCAGGGGCGGTTGTCGAAACGCAGCCGATGTGGACATCGGCCGGTGGCGGGGTGGCCCAGTTTGCGCCAAGCGCCTCCGGTCCCGCAACCTATGGGTCGCGTATTCTCACCAGCGCGGTGCAAAGCCTTGTCAACACGCCCGCATCCTTTGCCGCCCCTCACACGGCGGTCATGTCTTCGGTGATGGTGCCGGGGTCGCATATCGTGCGGATCAATGGGCAGCAGGTGGTCGGCGAAGCGCCTGCGGGGATCATCCCCGCCCTGACCGCGGCGGTCGGGATCGGCTCGCGCGGCGGGTCGTCTTTTTTCGCGGCGGTCAACCTGTATGGGGCGATTGTCATTGATCGCGGCCTGACCGGGGCAGAACTGGCGCAGGCCGAGGCCTGGGCCGCAGCAAAATGCGGGGTGCTGCTGTGATCCGTGTCACGATCGCCTGCCCTGAGGCGCTGATCGGGGATGCAAATCAGTTGGCGTCATGCCTCGGCCTGGGGCCAGAGGATGCGCAGACCTATGGGGCGGCCTGCTGGCGCGACATTGCGGGAAACCGCTATGCCGTGGCTTCGGCCATGGTGGGAGAGAGCTTCCTCTCTGCCAGTGCGGCGGCGCTGCGCCCACCCGCATGGCCGACTGACATGGCAGCCGCCGCGCGGGCACAGGTTCGCGTGACACTGGGCTTGCCCGCCACACCCGAGCGGCTCGCCGCCATGGTCAGTGCCTCACCGGAAGCGGCACTGTCTGCTCTAGGTCTCACGCGCCTGCCCGAGAGCCCGGCGTGAGGTGTGCCCCGGTTTCGGTATGGCTGTCCGGCTCGTTCGTGCCGGTCCGTCCCCGTCGCCCCGAAAGGAGCGGCGGGGTTTTCTGTGACTTCAGCCCTTTGCCAGTAAACGGCCTGGCTGTGGTATCGAAAGCGTTCTGGTATGGCCGCGCAGCCAGTCGGCAAACAGCCTGGCCCCCGGTGAGGCGCGGGGGCTGAGTGTCAGATAAAAGGCCACGGGGGAGCGCACACTCTCCGGCACAAGCTGGATCAGCCGCCCGTCGGTCAACATTTCGCCGATCAGCCCGTCCCAACCCAGCACCGCGCCCACATGCTCCTGCGCGGTTTGCAGCGCGATGGTATAATTGTTGACGAAAAGGCTGGGCGGGCGTGAGCGTTGCAGGCCCAGCTCACGGAACCACCCGGCCCAGTCTGTCCAGTCATTATCCTCGTTGTGCAACTGGATCAGCGGTGCCTGTGCCAGATCGGACAGGCCATGGATGCCATGTTCGGCGGCAAAGCGGCCTGTGCCCGCAGCGATGATGCGATCATGGAACAGCATGTGCCATTCGCGCCCGTCATCTGCGGGTTGGCCATAGCTGATGCCAATATCATGCTGGCCTGCCCGTTCGGGCTGATCGGTGACCACCTGCGCCACGGTGATGCGCGGATGCACGCGCCAGAAGGCGGTGAGCTTGGGCGTGAGCCAAAGCGCCGAAACGGCGGTGGTGGTGCGGATCGTCACATCCACCCGGTCGCGGCGGTCGCGCAATTGGGTGACGGCGGTCGAGATTCCCTCGAACCCGCGCTGCACAGCCAGCAACAGGAAGGTGCCTTTTTCGGTCAGCCCCACCCCGCGATGCAGTCGCTGGAACAGCACGACCCCCAGGTCTGCCTCCAGCAGCTTGATCTGATGGCTGATCGCGGCGGGCGTGACGTTCAGCTCCTGCGCGGCGGCCTTGAAGCTGACATTGCGGGCGGCCGCCTCGAAGCAGGTCAGCGCGGTCATGGAGGTCAGGTCATAGGGGCGTTTCATCGGGCCTCCGTCGCGTTTGACTTAGTTTGGTTTAACCCAGACAAAAATTAATGTCATTGTCAGCTTTGCCTGGCTGGCCAAAACTTGGGCATCAATCCAAGGAAGCTGCCCTGTATGGTCGCCACCCGAATGTGTCTGATCCCCGGCCTGCACCACGGCATGCCTCGTGCGGGCGTGGGAGAGTGTCGCGGCGGTTTTCTTTCAGAACAGCAAAAAACATCAAAAACATCCGGGGATGCACCGCATCCGCAACCGGAGGCCAAGCCACGTCCAACAGGAGTGATCCAATGAAACTGTTCGTCTCTGCCGCCGCGCTGATTGCTGCCGGTGCCCTGCATGTTCTGCCCGCCTCGGCCGAGGAGGCCGCTTGCGGCGATGTCTCGATTGCCCAGATGGGCTGGGCCTCGGCGGAGGTCATCACGGAGGTGGCCAAATTCCTGCTGGAGCAGGGCTATGGCTGCAAGGTGAGCCTTGTGAAATCCGACACCATCCCGGCCATCACCTCGGTCGCAGAAAATGGCGAGCCGGATGTGGTCACCGATCTGTGGCTGAACTCGGCCGGTGAGGCCTATACCAAGCTGGAGAAGGCGGGCACCATGGTCACCCTGACCAATGTGCTGAGCCCCGGCGGCATCGAAGGGTGGTGGATCCCCACGAGCCTTGCCGAGGCGCACCCCGAACTGACCACCATCGAAGGCATCATGGCCAACCCCGAACTGGTCGGCAAACGCTTCAACAACTGCCCCGAGGGCTGGGGCTGCCGCGTGGTCAGCGACAATCTGGTGCGCGCGCTGAAGCTGGAAGATGCAGGCATCGAGGTGTTCAATCATGGCTCGGGCGAAACGCTGGCGTCCTCGATGGGGTCTGCGGTCACCGCGAATGAGCCGTGGTTCGGCTATTACTGGGGCCCCACCGTGCCGCTGGGCAAATACAAGATGACCCGCGTGAAGCTGGGCGACTATGACGCCGCCAAGTTTGCCCCGCTGCAAAACCCCGACGCGCCCGATCCGCAAGTGTCGGATTTTCCCGAGGCGCCGAGTGTGACCGCTGTCACCGCGACACTGGCCGCCGAAAAGCCGCAGGTGGTGGAGTTCCTCAAGAAGATGAGCTTCAAGACCGATGACATGAGCGCCCTGCTGGCCTGGCAGGACGAGAACAAGGCCTCGGCCGAGGAAGTGGCGGTGCAATATCTGACCACCCATCCCGACGAGTGGTCGGCCTGGCTGTCCGAGGATGCCAAGGGCAAGCTGTCGGCGCTGCTGGGGCAGAACTGATCCGCAAGGGTTGATCGACAGGAGGGCCGGGGCGCGCGCGCGCCCCGGTCGTCTTTCACATCACGAACAGGATGGCGGGTGGCTCATGGCCTTCGCCGGGGAGACCAGGAATGGCAACCTATGACGGGCTTTTCGACGGGCTGGGCCTGCGCGGCTGGTGCGATGGCGGGGCAGACGCAGGCAGTTCCGGGCCGATGTCGATGGCCGATCTGCTGGCCAAGGCCAAGGCGGGCGAGGGCGGAGGCGCAGAGGCGGCATCATGGTGGGATCTGCCGATCCCCTCGCTGAACAGTCTGCACGAGGCCTGCGCGGCCATTCCGCAGACCCGCGACCTCACGCTGGGGCTGGAACGCGGCTTCCTATCGGCGCGCGATGCGCTGCGGGTGGTGCTGGACCCGTTGACCCAACCGCTGAGCTGGATGCTGCGCGAGATGATCGACCTGATGGTGGCGACGCCCTGGTTCATCATGCTGCCGCTGCTCTTGGCGCTGACATGGGTCGTGTCGCGCTCCTGGCGCGTGGTGGGGCTGGTGGCCCTGTCGCTGGGCACCCTGGCGCTGGTGGACCATTACACCGAGGCGATGCAGACCCTTGCCATCATCTTTGTCTGCGCCTTCATCTGCGTGCTGTTCGGCGTGCCGGTGGGCATCGCCATGTCGCGCAGCGATACGCTGCAACGGATCGTGACGCCGATCCTCGACATGCTGCAAACCCTGCCGGCCTTTGTCTACCTGATCCCGCTGATCTTCCTGTTCAGCGTGACCGAACCGAAACTCTACGGCATCGCCATCATCCTTTACGCCATCGTGCCGGTGGTGCGGCTGACCGATCTGGGCATCCGGCTGGTGGATCGCGACGTGATCGAGGCCGCCGATGCCTTTGGCCTGACCGCGCGGCAAAAGTTGTTCCGGGTGCAGATCCCGCTGGCGCTGCCGAACATCATGGCCGGGGTGAACCAGACCATCATGATGAGCCTGGCCATGGTGGTGATCGCCTCGCTGGTCTCGGCGCCGGGCTTGGGCGTGCTGGTGCTGCGCGGCATCCGCAATCTGGAACTGGGTGTGGGTCTGGTGGCGGGCTTTGGCATCGTGCTGCTGGCCATCGTGCTGGACCGGGTGACGAAATCCGCACTGGCCCGCATTGACGCCAGCAAGGCCCGGCATTGAGGATGGAGCGCAACATGAACAATCCTGTCTCCCACAACCCTGTGAAAGTCTCGATCCGGCATCTCTACAAGATCTTCGGAGATCGCCCCTCGGCGGTGCTGCCCGGCGTGCTGGCGGGCATGGGCAAGGCCGAGTTGCTGGCACAGCACAATCATGTGCTGGGGCTGCGCGACATCAATGTCGACATCCGCGAGGGCGAGATCACGGTGATCATGGGCCTGTCCGGCTCTGGCAAATCGACCTTGATCCGGCACCTGAACCGGCTGATCGAGCCGACCTCGGGCGAGGTGCTGGTGGATGGCGAGAACATCCTGCGCTGGAATGCCGATCAACTGCGCGGCTTGCGGCGCAAGACCATGTCGATGGTGTTTCAGAAATTCGCGCTGCTGCCGCATCGCACGGTGCTCGACAATGCCGGTATGGCGCTGGAAACCCAGGGCCAAAGCCGCCGCGATTACGAGGCCGAGGCGCAGAAATGGCTGGCGCGGGTGGGGCTTGGCGCCTATGGCGCGCGCTATCCCCATCAGCTTTCGGGCGGGATGCAGCAGCGGGTGGGGATCGCGCGGGCGCTGACCTCCAATTCCGGCATCATGCTGATGGACGAGGCGTTTTCGGCGCTGGACCCGCTGATCCGGACCGATATGCAAGACCTGCTGCTGGAGCTGCAATCCGAATTGCACAAGACCATCGTCTTCATCACGCATGATCTGGATGAGGCGCTGAAACTGGCCGACCATCTGGTGATCCTGAAGGATGGCGAGGTGGTGCAGCAGGGCGAGCCGCAGCACATTCTGCTCAATCCCGCCGATGCCTATATCGAGGAGTTCGTGGGGGACATCAACCGCGCGCGGGTGCTGCGGGTGCGGTCGGTCATGTCGGAGAGTGCGGGTTCGGGCCGCTATGCGGGCGAGGTCGATGCCAATGACAATCTGGAGCATCTGATCGCGGTCTCGGGCGGCGATGTCAGCCTGTCTTACCGGGTGCGCCATCAGGGGCGAGTGGTGGGCAGCATCGACATGCCGACCGTGGTGAAGGCACTGGTGCCGCGTCGAGTGGCGGCCTGAGCGCGCGGGGCGATGCTGTTGCGCGTGGCAAGGGCATCGCCAAGATCACCAGACGAAGCCGGTCAGGCCCCATAGGGCAGCCAGACCGTTTTCACCTGCGTGGCGCGGTGCAGGAAATCGCGCCCCTGGCCCTGCGCGGGGTTCAGCCAATCGCGCAGCATGGTGTCGGACCACACAGGCTTGAGGTTCCCGGCGCTGGCCGCCTCGACCATGGCCGCGCCCTCGGCCCCGCCGCAATACCACAGCGCCGCCACGTCATCATGTTCGGCCAGCGTTTTCGCCAGCGCGTCACGCTCGCCGGTCAGCAGGTTGACCACGCCTCCCGGAATGTCCGAGGTCTCGAACACCTGATACAGCCGTGCCGCCACGAGAGGTTGGCTTTGGCTGGCCACCGCCACCACCCGGTTGCCCATGGCCAGCGCAGGCAGGATCAGTGACATCAGGCCCAGCAGCGGGGCCTCATCCGGGGCGACAAGGCCCATGGTGCCGAAGGGCTCGTGCAGGGCCATGGTGACATGGGCCGATTTGGTGGCCGTCACCGCGCCATCAAACTTGTCGGCCTGCGCGGCATACCAGAAGGCGCGGCGGATCGTCGCCTCCACCTCCTCTGCCGGTTTGGGGGTGCCTGCGGCGGTGAGGGCTGCGGTGAATTCCGTCGCGCGCTGCGACAGGTTTTCGGCGAGGAAATACAGCACCTGTGCGCGGTTATGCGCGGTGACGCCGCCCCAGCCGCTGGCCTTGCCCGCGGCCTCGACGGCGTTCCTCACATCCTTGCGGTTCGCCAGCGCTGCCTGACCGATGGCCACGCCGCCCTTGCCCAGCACGGCATAGCTTTGCCCGCCATCGGCGCGGGCCTGTTTGCCGCCGATATAGAGCTTGGCGGTGATGTCGATCGCCGGGCGGTCGGATTTGCCGGTGAAGGGGGCCACTTCGGCGAGG
>CALKAA010000383.1 GCA_937983495.1 uncultured Gemmobacter sp.
GCCCGCATCGCCGATCTGGCGCAGCAGGCCCTGCGCGCGGCGTTGCGCCCCGGCATGACCGAGCGCGACCTGGCCGAGGTCGCCCGTGCGGCCTTCAAGGCGGAAGGGGCGGTTCCCGAATTCACCATCATCGGTGCCGGGGCCAATGGGGCCTTCCCGCATCATCATACCGGCGAGACGGCCATTCAGCCCGGCGATGCCATTGTCTGCGATATTGGCGGGCGCAAGGACGGCTATTATTCCGACATCACCCGCATGATGATTTGTGGCCCCGCGCCAGAGGGCTATGAGGCGGTGCATGCCGTGGTGGATGCGGCGGTGCAAGCGGCACTGGCCGCGATCCGCCCCGGTGTCACGGCCCGCAGCGTGGATGCTGCGGCGCGCGCTGTGATCGAGGCCGCAGGCTATGGGGCATATTTCACCCATCGCACCGGGCATGGGCTGGGGCAGGAAATCCACGAGCCGCCCTATATCACCGGCGTGTCGGATGTGGAGCTGGCCCCCGGCATGGTCTTCACCATCGAACCGGGCATCTATCTGCCGGGCCGCTTTGGCATCCGGCTGGAGGAAGTGGCGGTGGTGACCGAGACCGGCTGCGAGATTCTGTCGGCGCTGCCGCGCGCAGCGTTCTGCGCATAAGGCTTGCTTAACGCCTTTCTGCGACTTACCTGCAAAGGCGCAAGGAAAGGACGCCCGATGACCGATCTCGCCCCGCTGACCCATGCTTTGCTGGACGCCGCCCGAAAGGCCGGGGCCGAGGCTGCCGATGCCTTGGCGGTGCAGGGCACGTCGCTGTCGATTGACATCCGGCAAGGCGCGCTGGAACAGGCCGAACGCTCGGAAGGGATCGAGCTGGGCCTGCGTGTGCTGATCGGCGGGCGTCAGGCCTGTGTCTCGGTGTCGGACATCTCGGCGCGCACCATTGCCGATGTGGCCGAACGTGCGGTGGCCATGGCGCGCGAAGCCCCCGATGACCCCTATGCCGGTTTGGCTGACCCGTCGCAGATCGCGCAAGGCTGGGATCTGGCGGCGTTCGATCTGGCGGAAAGTGCCGAGGAACCCTCGGCTGCCGCGCTGGAGGCTTCGGCCCGCGCGGTGGAGGGCGCGGCCATGGCGGTGGCGGGCATCACCCAGGTGCAGGCCTCGGCGGGCTATGGGCGGCGGCAGATGTATCTGGCGGCCAGCAACGGCTTTGAGGGCGGCTATGCCCGCACCACCATTTCGCAATCGGCGGTGGCCTTTACCGGCAACGGCACCGGGATGGAGCGCGATTATGCTGGTGAAGCAAGGGTTTATCAATCCGACATGCCTTCGCCCGAAAGCATCGGCGCGCTGGCGGCGGAACGCGCGCTGGCGCGGATGGGTGCGCGCAAACCTGCCACCGGCACGTTCAATGTGCTGTTTGACGAACGCGTGGCGCAAAGCCTGATCGGGCATCTGCTTTCGGCGATCAATGGGGCCTCTGTGGCGCGTGGCTCCAGTTGGCTGTTGGATGCGTTGGGGCAGCAGGTGCTGCCCAAGGGCTTTGACCTGATCGAAGACCCGCACCGCCCGCGCATTTCCGGCTCGCGGCCTTTTGATGCCGAGGGCCTGCCGACACAACGCCGCAAGATCGTGGAGAATGGCGTGCTGACCGGCTGGACGCTGGATCTGGCGACCGCGCGCAAGCTGGGGATGCAAAGCACCGCCAATGCGGCGCGGGGCACCACTTCGGGGCCATCGCCCGCCACCTCGAATATCGACCTGACGCCGGGCACTGCCACGCGCAAGCAGTTGATCGGGCAGATGGGCACGGGGCTGCTGGTCACGTCGATGATCGGCTCTACCATCAACCCGACCACAGGCGATTATTCGCGGGGCGCGGCGGGGTTCTGGGTGGAGGATGGCGAGATCGCCTATCCGGTGAATGAATGCACCATCGCGGGCAATCTGCGGCAGATGTTGCGCGATTTCGTGGCGGCCAATGACGCGCGGGCGCATCTGGCCACCCGTGTGCCGTCGATCCTGATCGAGGGGATGACGCTTGCCGGCAAGTGACCTCGCCCTGATTTGCGATGCGGCGCGGCAGGCCGGGGCCATTGCGCTTGGCTTCTGGCGGCAATCGCCGCAGGTCTGGGAAAAACCGGGCCTTGGCCCGGTGACCGAGGCCGATCTGGCGGTGAATGCCCATCTGCGCAGCGTGTTGCAGGCGGCGCGGCCCGGCTATGGCTGGCTGTCTGAGGAAGATGCGGATGGGCCTCAGCGTCTTGAGGCGGAACGTGTCTTCGTGCTGGACCCGATTGATGGCACGCGGGCCTTCATCGCGGGCGAGGCGCATTTTGCAGTGTCGCTGGCGGTAGTGCAGGCCGGGCAACCGGTGGCCGGGGTGGTCTATCTGCCCGCGCGCGACCGGCTTTATTGCGCCAGTGTGATGGGGCCGGCGTTGCGGGATGGCGAACCGATAGAGGCCAGCGCTCAGCCCAGTGAGGTCGGGGCACGCGTGCTGACCACTGGCCCGACCCTGGCCCCCGAGAACTGGCCCGGCGGGGTGCCGGATGTGCAGCGCAGCTTCCGCGCCTCGCTGGCCTATCGGCTGTGTCTCGTGGCCGAGGGGCGCTATGACGCCATGCTGACCCTGCGCCCAGCCTGGGAATGGGATATTGCGGCTGGCGCGCTGATCGCGGCACGGGCGGGGGCGGTGGTGACCGATCGGCACGGCAAGGCGCTGGCCTTCAACCGCTCGCATCCGCAGGCCGAAGGGGTGGTCTGTGCCGCGCCGGTCGTGCATGCCGGGTTGATCGGGCGGCTGCGTGGCTAAGGTCACTCTCTATCTGCCCGCGCATCTGCGCGAAGGGCACGAGGCCGGGCAGGTGAATATCCTCAGCCGCATTCTGGCCGCGCTGCCCGGCTGGCAGGTGATCCATGCGCCAGAGGAAGCGGGAGAAACCCAAGCGCATCAAGGCTTTGCCATCACCCATATGCAGGAACCGCGCCGCTTCGGCACGCTGTGCTTGCGGCGGGCCTATTGGTATCCGTTCTGGCGGATTGAACCGACCAATGAGCGTTGGAATTTTGCGGTTGCGCGCAAGACACCCGATTACAGCGCGGTGCCGCCGCGGGCGCGTGCCTTCCACACGCGCCTCCAAGAGCGGGTGCTGGCGGGGCGCCGAATCACGCGCGAGGGGTTCATCTTCGCCCCGTTGCAAGGCCGCCTGACCGAGCATCGCAGCTTTCAAAGCATGAGCCCGGTGGCCATGCTGGAGGAAACCCTGGCGCGTCAGCCCTTGCTGGTGGTGGCAAGCCTGCATCCGGGCGAGAGCTATGGCCCGCAGGATCGCGCGGCGCTGGAGCGTCTGGCCCAGAACCCACGCTTCCGGCTGGTGCAGGCCCCGGCAGCCGATCTGATCGCGGGGTGTGAGTTTGTGGTCAGCCAGAACAGTTCGGTGGCTTTGCAGGCGATGATCGCGGGCAAGGGGGCGGTGCTGTTCGCGGGGATCGACTTTCACCACCCCGCAGGCTCGGTGCCGCGCGACGGGATCGCAGCGGCCTTCGAGATCGGCGCTGCGCCGCCCGCCCGTATGACGGACTATCTGTGGTGGTTCTTCAAGCAAGAGGCCATTGACGCACAGGCCGAGGATGCGCCCGCCCGCATCCGGGCGCTGCTGACCGCCGAAGGGTGGCCATAAGAAAAAGGCGGCCCGCGAAGGCCGCCTTTTCCCGATCAACTCCAGGCGGTTCAGATCGCCGAATTGATCCAGTTGGCAAGGGCTGCCTTGGGGGCGGCACCGGTCTTGTTCGACACGACCTGACCGTCCTTGAACAGGAACAGCGCCGGAATGCCGCGCACACCCAGAACGGCGGGGCTGTCGGGGTTCTCGTCCACGTTCACTTTGACGATTTTCACCTTGCCGGCATATTCGGCGGCCAGCTCTTCCAGAGCCTGGAGTTCAGACGTGTGCTCTTCCGATCTGCCGATCTGGCGGCACGGGCCGCACCATTCGGCCCAGAAATCCACGACGACCGGGATCGGCGACTGGCGCACTTCGGCGTCGAAGGTGGCATCGGTGACGGCAACGGTAGCGGCGCCCATGATCATTCTCCAAGGGAATCTGTCGGACACGGAACCTAAGGTCCGCCCCTGCCCACGTCAAGAACTAGCGGCTTTCGCATGGCGGGCATCTATCTGTTGCATGGCTGCGCCATGAGAAACGGGGAGCCTTGCGGCCCCCCGTCTGGTTTTCCAAGGCAGAGGAGGGAGCGCCTCAGAAGAACCCAAGTTTGTTGGGGCTGTAGTTCACCAGCAGGTTCTTGGTTTCCTGATAGTGATCCAACATCATCTTGTGGGTTTCACGCCCGATGCCCGACTGCTTGTAGCCACCGAAGGCCGCACCGGCCGGGTAGGCATGGTAGCAGTTGGTCCAGACCCGGCCCGCCTCGATGCCGCGGCCGGCGCGGTAGGCGGTGTTGGTGTCGCGGCTCCAGACGCCCGCGCCAAGGCCAAACACGGTGTCATTGGCGATCTCCAGCGCTTCGTCGAGCGTCTTGAAGGTGGTCACCGAGACGACCGGCCCAAAGATTTCCTCCTGGAAAACCCGCATCTTGTTGTGGCCTTCAAAGACGGTCGGCTGGATGTAGAAGCCCTTCGACAGATCACCGCCGAAGCTGTTGACGCTGCCGCCGGTCAGAACCTTGGCCCCTTCGGCGCGACCGATCTCCAGATAGGCCGAGATCTTGTCGTATTGCTCTTGGCTGGCCTGCGCGCCGATCATGGTCGAGGTCGCGCGCGGGTCGCCCGCCACGATGGCCTCAACGCGTTTGATGGCCTTTTCCATGAAACGGTCATAGATCGATTCGTGGACCAGCGCGCGCGACGGGCAGGTGCAAACCTCGCCCTGGTTCAGCGCGAACATGGCGAACCCTTCCAGTGCCTTGTCCAGATAGGCGTCATCTTCGTTCATCACATCGGCAAAGAAGATGTTCGGCGATTTGCCGCCCAGTTCCAGCGTGATGTTGGTCAGGTTATCTGCGGCGGCGCGCATGATCATCTTGCCAACCGGGGTGGAGCCGGTGAAGGCGATCTTGGCGATGCGCTTGGAGGAAGACAGCGCCGCGCCTGCCTCTTCGCCGATGCCGTTCACGATGTTCAGCACACCGGCGGGCAGCAGGTCTTCGATGAACTGCATGAGGTAAAGGATCGAGGCCGGGGTCTGTTCTGCCGGTTTCAGCACCACGCAGTTGCCAGCGGCCAGCGCCGGGGCCAGCTTCCACGCCGCCATCAGGATCGGGAAGTTCCACGGGATGATCTGGCCCACAACGCCCAGCGGTTCGTGGAAGTGATAGGCCACGGTGTCATTGTCGATCTGGCCGATCGAGCCTTCCTGCGCGCGGATGGCACCGGCGAAATAGCGGAAGTGGTCGATGGCCAGCGGAATGTCGGCGGCCATGGTTTCGCGCAGCGGCTTGCCGTTATCCCAGGTTTCGGCCAGCGCGATGGCTTCCAGATTGGTCTCGATTCGGTCAGCGATCTTCAGCAGGATGTTCGAACGCTCGGTGACCGAGGTTTCGCCCCAGCGGCGGCGCACGGCATGGGCGGCATCCAGCGCGGCGTCGATATCGGCCGCATCCGAGCGCGCCACTTCGCAGATCACGCCGCCGGTGATCGGCGAGATGTTCTCCATATAGCGGCCCGATTTCGGCGCAACCCATTGACCGCCAATATAGTTGTCATAGCGGGCCTTGAAGGGGGCCTTGGTCAGATCGAAGGTTTCCGATTTGGTCATTTTTCTTCCTCCTGAAGGGCCACCTCCCCAGTGGCCTGATGATGCGAGTGTGTGGGGCTTTCGCCAGTGCGTCACCCCCGGCCCGATGGGGCAGGGGGCAGGGGTGTTTCAGTTCTGCGACAGATTGCGCGGGCTGTTGCGGGTCAGCTTGCGGTGAAAGGTGGCGCGGCTGATGCCAAGGCTGCGCGCCGCCGCCGAGGCATTGCCCCGGCTCCGCGCCAGGGCCCGCGCGATCACGGCACGCTCGCCATCCTCCAGCGACTCGGTGCCGCTTTGGCCCAGCAGATCGGCG
>CALKAA010000384.1 GCA_937983495.1 uncultured Gemmobacter sp.
ACCTTGATTCTGATGGCAGTGTTTGGCGTGATCGCGGGTGGCGTGCTGGTGGCCATGGGCGATGCGAACCCCTGGGTTGGCCCCTTGGCCGCCATTCTGGGGCTTGGCGCGCGGGCGTGGTTTCTCGCCTCCGAGGCGCTGGCGGCCGAATGGCGGCTGACCGACCGGCGCCTCTTGGGTCCGGCAGGCCAGGTGATTGCCCGCGCCGACCTGGCTGAGGCGCGCAAGGTCTTTGGCGAGGTGGCCGTCGTCACCCGGTCAGGCGAGAAATTCCTGATCAAATATCCGGCTGACCCCGAGGCCGTGATTGTCCGATTGCGTGGGGCAAAATCATGAGCGATCTGCCGCTGGACCCACAAGAACAGGTGGAGCTGCGCTTTGACGCCCCGGTGATGCCGGGCTGGAGCCACCTGACCCCACAGCGCCGGTTGGGCTTGGGCGGGCTGATGCTGGCGCTTGTCATCATGCTGTGGCCTGCCTGGCAGGCAGCGGCTGCTGCCTCGGCGTTCATGTTGGGGCTGGCTGTGCTGGGGGATGTGGTGAACCGGATCTGGTGCCGCGAAGGCGTGCTGACGGATCGGCGCGTCTTTCTCGTGACGCGCATTGCAGGTCGGGTGCTGCCCTTGTGGCAATGCCCGCGTGCCGAAGTGTATTTTCGCGGCCAGATGCAGTTCAATCGCCTCGCCTCGCGCCGCAACGGGATGACCGTGAAGCGTCTGGGCGTCCTGGCACCCGGCGTGGCGGCGGCGCTGAAAGCTGCCCTGCCAGGCAAGACCGGGGGCTGAGATGACACCGCTTTTGCCCGGCGAAACCGTTCTGTGGCAGGGCCGTCCTGCCTCTGGCACACGGCCCGATACGTCCAATCCGGGCAAACTTCTGTTTGGATTTGCTTTGGTGGCCTTCGCGCTGTTCTGGATGGACAAGGCGATGGAGCGTGGCCCGATCTGGCTGGCCGGGCTGCCGTTTCTGGCTTTCGGGCTGAAACTCTCGGTCTGGACGGCCTGGGCCCCGCGCCTGCGCGCCAAATTCGCACAATACCGCCTGACCGACCGCCGCCTGCTGGTGGATGTGATCTGGCCGGTGATCGGAGCGCGCAGTCAGGTTCTGACGCTAAGCCCTTCCACGATCATCGAAAATGACGGGCAAGATCCGGCAACATTCACCCTGCGCCATCAGGTGTCCGGCCCGAAAGGCAACATGACCGAAGTGTTGACCCTCAGCCGGATCGAAGATGCCGCCCGCCTGTCGGCCCTGATCGCCCAAGTTCAACGGAGCGCCGCATGACCCCCGATCCGAACCGCAAACCCACCCGCGAGGAGATGCGCGCTGGCGGCATGGTGGCCATGGCCGTGCTGGTCTTTCTCGCGCTGTTCACCGCATTCTTCATTCTGGGCGCCTGATGCCCGCTGCTTCCATGGGGACCAAGATGACCCTGCATTTCACCAATGCCCGCCTGATCGACCCCGAAACGCTGGAGGATGCGCCGGGCAGCCTCACCGTGGCGGAGGGCGTGATCACGGCCCGCGATGGGGCCGCACCTGAGGGGGCGCAGGTGATCGACTGCGGCGGGGCCTGCCTCGCGCCGGGGATCGTGGATTGGGGCGTGAAGATCGGCGAGCCGGGCGAGCGGCACCGTGAGAGCTTTCGCTCGGCTGGTTTGGCAGCGGCGGCAGGGGGGGTGACCACGATCATCGCCCGCCCCGATACCGCGCCCGCCATTGATACGCCGGAGCTTCTGGAATTCGTGACGCGCCGTGCCGCTGAGGCCAGCCCGGTGCGCATCCGCCATATGGCCGCGCTGACCAAGGGCCGGGCGGGCCGCGAGATGACCGAGATCGGCTTCTTGCTGGATGCTGGCGCGATTGCGTTTACCGATGTCGAGGCCGTCAGCACCGATACCAAGGCGTTGAGCCGGGCCTTCACCTATGCGCGCTCTTGCGGTGCGCTGGTGATGGGTCACCCGCAAGAGCCGGGCCTGTCGAAAGGGGCGGCGGTCACCTCGGGCAAGTTCGCCTCGCTGCGCGGCCTGCCCGGCGTGCATCCGATGGCCGAGCGTATGGGGCTGGATCGTGACATCGCCTTGGTGGAAATGACCGGTGTGCGCTATCACGCCGACCAGATCACCAGTGCCCGCAGCCTGCCAGCGCTGGAGCGCGCGAAGAAAAACGGCTTTGACGTGACAGCCGGGGTCTCGATCCATCACCTGACGCTGAACGAGATCGACGTGGGCGACTATCGCACTTTTTTCAAGCTGACACCGCCGCTTAGGTCCGAGGAAGACCGTCTGGCGATGGTGGCTGCGGTGGCGGATGAGGTCATTGACGTGATCTGTTCGATGCACACGCCCGCCGATGAGGAAAGCAAGCGCCTGCCCTATGAGGAGGCGGCCTCGGGGGCGGTGGGCTTGCAAACGCTGTTGCCGGCGGCGATGCGCTTGTATCACGCCGGGCACCTGTCGCTGCCGCAACTATGGCGGGCCATGGCGCTGAACCCGGCCAAGCGGCTGGGGCTTCCGCAGGGGCGGCTGGCCTTGGGGGCCCCCGCCGATCTGGTGCTGTTCGACCCGGACGCGCCCTTTGTGCTGGATCGCTTCAAGCTACTGTCGAAATCCAAGAACACGCCCTTTGACGGGCAGCGGATGGAGGGTAAGGTTCTGGCAACTTTCGTGGGCGGTGCCCGTGTGTTCGGAGCCTGAGCCATGTTTTCGACGATCTTGCCTGCTGTCACGACGGATGGTCTGAGCCTGCTGCTGGTGGCCGTTGGGGCCTATCTGCTGGGCTCGGTGCCGTTTGGCCTTGTGATCACGCGTGCTTTGGGCCTTGGCGATCTGCGCCAGATCGGATCGGGCAATATTGGCGCGACCAATGTGCTGCGCACCGGGAACAAGGGGGCGGCGCTGGCGACCTTGCTGCTGGATGCGGGCAAGGGCGGTATTGCGGTCTTGATCGCGCGGGCGCTGACCGGGGCAGTGGATGCCGCGCAACTGGCTGGTTTTGCTGCGTTTTTGGGGCATCTTTACCCGGTCTGGCTGGGCTTCAAGGGCGGCAAGGGCGTGGCCACCTTCCTTGGCACGCTGCTGGCACTGGCCTGGCCGATTGGCCTTGCCGCCTGTGCCACATGGCTGGTGACCGCGTTTCTGAGCCGGATTTCCTCGCTGTCGGCTTTGGTCGCCGCGGCGGCTGTGCCGCTGTGGATGTGGGCCTTTGACTATGGAACCATGGCTGCCCTTGGCATCGTGCTGGCAGCCATGGTGATCTGGCGTCACAAGGCCAATATCAGCCGCATTCTGGCGGGAACCGAGCCGAAGATTGGCAAGAAATGAGCCCGTGCGAAGGGGCATGAGCGGCTGAAAGCGGCGGGATTTGGTCGTATTTTTGCTATAAATCGTGGAAATCCGGGGCATAGTCGGCCCGAACAGGGAGACGCAGATGTTCCTTTCGGTATTCGACATGTTCAAGGTGGGGATCGGCCCCTCCTCCTCGCACACCATGGGGCCGATGGTGGCGGCAGCGCGGTTCATCGCCACGCTGAAGGCAAGTCCCTTCCATGCCAATGGGTTACGGGCTTCGCTGCATGGCTCGCTGGCCTTTACCGGGGTGGGCCATGCCACCGACCGGGCGACCATTCTGGGTCTGGCGGGGTTTGAGCCTGCCACTTACGACAATGACAAGGCCGAGGCGGCGCTGGCGCAGATTTTTGCGACAAAAACCGTGCAACCTCCGGGGCTTGGCGTGATGCGCTTTGATCCGAAGGCCGACCTGCTGTTCGATTTCGGGCCTGCGCTGCCGGGCCATGCCAATGGGATGATCTTGCGGGCGCTGGATGCGCAAGGCGATGTTATCCTTGAGGAAACCTATTACTCCATCGGCGGCGGTTTCGTTCTGACGGCGGCGGAGCTGGCGGGAGGCGCGAAAGCCGCGAGTGGGCCGAGCGTGCCTTACCCGTTCGAGACGGCGGCGCAGATGCTGGCGATGGCGCGGGCATCAAACCTGTCGATTGCGCAGATGAAGCGTGCCAACGAGCTGGCTGTGCGCAGCAAAGCTGAGTTGGATCAAGGGCTTGATCGTATCTGGGCGGTGATGGAGGCCTGTATTGATCGCGGCATGAAGGCCGAGGGTATCTTGCCCGGCGGCCTGAAAGTGCGGCGGCGGGCCAAGGGCATTTATGATGCGCTGATGGCCGAACGCGGGCTGAACATGACCGCGCCGCATACGATCAATGACTGGATGTCGCTCTATGCGATGGCGGTGAATGAGGAAAATGCTGCGGGAGGTCAAGTGGTTACGGCCCCGACCAATGGCGCGGCGGGGGTGCTGCCGGCCACGATCCGCTATTGGCTGGACCATGTGCCGGGGGCAAGCCGCAGCCAGATCGGGGATTTTCTGCTGACGGCGGCGGCGGTGGGGGGCCTGTGCAAGCACAATGCCAGCATCAGCGGCGCGGAATGTGGGTGTCAGGCCGAGGTCGGATCAGCGGCGGCCATGTCGGCGGCAGGGCTGGCGGCGGTGCTGGGGGGCACGCCGGAACAGGTTGAAAACGCTGCAGAAATCGCGCTGGAGCATCACTTGGGCATGACCTGTGACCCGGTGAAAGGCTTGGTGCAGGTGCCCTGCATCGAGCGCAACGGGCTGGGGGCGATCAAGGCGGTGTCGGCGGCGAGCCTTGCGATGCGAGGCGATGGGGTGCATCTGGTGAGCCTCGATGCCTGTATCGAGACCATGCGCCAGACCGGGCATGACATGCATGAGAAGTACAAAGAGACCAGTCTGGGCGGCCTCGCCGTGAACGTGCCGAACTGCTGAAAAGGGTAATTTGGTGGACAGTTTCGGCGCGTTTTGAGCCGGAAGTGTAACGGGCTATACGCTTTGGCGGGGCGGGGGGGCGGTGTCGCTTTTTGCCCGGTCTGCGGGGACCGGATCAGAAAACGCATCGCGTTTTCCCGGCCCTGTGGGAGCGGTGCGGCAGGGCCGTTTCAGCTTGTGATCACAGAGGCCAGTGCCCGCCCGGCGGGTGCAAAGCGCCCGCCGCCTGGAGGGCGGGCGCTGGCCGTTGGCTTCGGGCCAACGGCACGATGTGGGAACGGTGACGCATGACCTCGGCGATGGCCTCGGCCATTTGAATGGGAGCGGTGAGTGGGCCGGGTCAGAAAACGCAACGCGTTTTC
>CALKAA010000385.1 GCA_937983495.1 uncultured Gemmobacter sp.
GTTCGTCGCGGCTGACATCATCAATGTGATAGGTGAAGCCCAGATCCTGAACCGCCCCCGCGAGCATCGCGGCCAAGGCGCGTGGCAGGCGCAGCTCGCGCAGCACGGCATGGTCAGGGGAGGCTGGATCGGGGGCCAGCAGGGCGCGGGCAATCTCGGGCCAGCTCAGGCTGCGCGTGCCCAGCGACAGGTGCCATAGCAGGGCCAGCACGAGCGCAGCCAGAAGCAAGGGCAGCGCCCCTTTCATGCCGCCGCGACCGGCAAGCAGGTTGGCAGGCAAACCGGGCGGCCGGTGATCGGATCGGCGATGACCGAAGCCTCCAAGCCGAACACCCGGTGCAGCAGGGCGGGGGTCATCACCGCATCGGGCGCGCCCTCCGCAATCATGCGACCCTCGCGCAGCATCACCATGTGATCGGCATAGGCGGCGGCGAGGTTCAGCTCGTGCAGCACCAGAACCAGCGTGCGCCCGGCCTCGCGCGTCAGGCGATGCAGGCAGGCCATCAGATCGAGTTGCACCCGCAGATCCAGCCAGGCCGTTGGCTCATCCAGCAGGATCAGCGGGGTTTCCTGCGCCAGAACCATGGCAATCCATGCCCGTTGCCGTTGCCCGCCAGACAGTGCCTCCACCGGACGCTCGGCCAGATTGGTGATGCCGGTCTGTGTCAGCGCGTGGTCAATCGCCGCCTCATCGCCGGGATGAGGACGGCCCAGCCAGCCCTGATGCGGAAAGCGGCCCTGTGCCACCAGATCGCGCACGGTCAGCCCCTCGGGCAAGCTGGGAGCCTGTGGCAACAGCGCCAGCCGTTGCGCCACATGGCGGGTGGGCAGGCCGTGCAGCACCTGCCCCTCCAGCCGCACTTCGCCCGCAGTGGGTGACACCAGCCGGGCCAGAGCTTTCAGCAGGGTGGATTTACCGCACCCATTCGGCCCGACGATCACCGTCATCCGCCCTTCGGGGATGTCGAGGTCGAGATCGTGCAAGACCGGATGTGTGCCATAGCCCAATCGCAACCCGCGCGCAGAAAGCGGGGGCGTGGCAAGCCGCGGCATGGCGGTCTGACCCTGCCTGTCAAACATGGTGGATGAGCCGTAAAAGGGGCGGTGCTGGCTGGCGCGGATGCGTGGCTGGCTATCTTCTGATGGAAATAGTCAGGAAGTGCAAACCGGAATCCGCTGCCGTCAGGCCAGTGGGGCCGTGCTGGCGCGGATCACCAGTTCGACCGGCAAGAGCATATCGGCCCCCATATCGGCCTCGCCACGCAATCCGGCCAGCAGCCGCTCTGCCGCCAGCCGCCCCAAAGCCGCGCGGGGCTGCCGAATTGTGGTCAGGGGGGGCGAGATATGCGCGATCAGTTCGATATCGTCGAAGCCCACCACCGACACATCGCGCGGCACTGAAAGCCCATGGCGCTGCACCTCGCCGATGAAGCCGCAGGCCATGGCATCCGAGGCAAAGCTCAGCGCGGTCGGACGATAGCCCGGATCGGCCAGCAGCCAGCGCGACGCCGCGGCACGCCCGGCATCCAGCGAGAAATCCGCTGCATAATCCGCCTGGTCAGGGTAGGGCAGGCCGCGCGCCTGCAAGGCCTCTGCGGTGCCCTTGAAGCGTGCCTCGCTCAGCACATTGCCGCGCGGTCCGGCGACATGGCCGATGCGGCGATGGCCCAGATCGGCCAGATGTGCCACGGCCAGCGCCGAAGCGGCGGCATTGTCGATCTTGACGCGCGGTGCCTGCAGGCCGGGCACCCATTCGCAGGCCTGCACCACCGGCACCCGCCCCGAAAGACCCGCCGCAGGCAATGCCCCGTCCAGCACGATCAACCCGTCCGCGCGCGAGGGTTCGGCGTAATCCAGCAGCATCTCGGCGCTGGCACTATGCGTATCGGCCACCAGCAGGTTATAGCCCGCTGGCCCCAGAACCGAGGCGATGCCCGACAGGATCTGGGCAAAGAACGGGTTCGACAGGTTCGGCACCAGCGCCACGATGCTGCCAGTGCGCTGATGGCGCAAGTTGCGCGCGGCATGGTTCAGCCGATACCCGGTTTGCGCAATCGCGGCTTGCACAGTTGCGCGGGTATCTTCGGACACCATGCCGGGGTTTGAAATCACCCGGCTGACCGTCGCGGTGGAGACACCGGCGATTCGGGCAACGTCACTGATCTTGGGCCGATCTTGCTTCATAGGCTGGTTCTACCGGTGCGGTGGCGTCCACTCAATTGAAATCGCGGCAGAGTTTCTTGTTGCAACCGATTACATCTCGGCGTTAACCTATCTGCAACCGATTACATTGCGCCTTTGGGAGGGGGTCCAATGCAAACGATCAAGGGGCCCGGCCTTTTTCTGGCGCAGTTCGCTGGCGATGCCGCACCGTTCAACGATTTTGGCAGCATTTGTCGCTGGGCTGCCGGGCATGGCTACAAGGGCGTGCAGGTGCCGACATGCGGTGCCAGCTTCCTTGATCTCGATCTGGCCGCCACGTCGCAAACCTATTGCGATGAGGTGACGGGCATTGCCGCCGAGGCCGGTGTGGCCATCACCGAACTGTCCACCCATTTGCAAGGGCAGTTGGTGGCGGTGCATCCGGCCTATGATCTGATCTTTGATGGTTTTGCCGCGCCAGAGGTGCGGGGCAATCCGGCAGCGCGCACGGATTGGGCGGTGGATCAGGTGAAAAAGGCGCTGACTGCCTCGCGCCGCTTGGGTCTGACCGCCATGGCCACCTTCTCGGGCGCTTTGGCCTGGCCCTATGTCTATCCCTGGCCACAGCGCCCGGCCGGGCTGGTCGAGGAGGCCTTTGACGAGCTGGCGCGCCGCTGGTGCCCGATCCTGGATCATGCCGAGGATCAGGGCGTGGATCTGTGCTATGAAATCCATCCCGGCGAAGATCTGCACGATGGCATCAGCTATGAGATGTTTCTGGAGCGTGTCGGCAGCCATCCGCGCGCCTGCATGCTCTATGATCCCAGCCACTATGTGCTGCAAAATCTTGATTATATTCAGAATATCGACATCTATCACGAGCGCATCCGCATGTTCCATGTGAAGGATGCCGAGCTGAACCCGACGGGCCGGCAGGGCGTCTATGGGGGCTATCAATCCTGGGCCAATCGGGCCGGGCGCTTCCGCAGCCCGGGTGATGGGCAGGTGGATTTTGGCGGCGTGTTTTCCAAACTGACGCAATACGGCTTTAAGGGTTGGGCCGTGGTGGAGTGGGAATGCGCGTTGAAACATCCGGAGGATGGGGCCCGCGAAGGCGCGGCTTTCGTGCGTGATCACATCATCAGGGTCACCGAAAAGGCCTTTGACGATTTCGCGGGCAGCGGCACCGACCGCGCCGCCAATCGTCGGATGCTGGGGCTGGAGGCATGAGTATGGAGCCAATCGCACCGGGGCCCATTTCGCTGGGCATGGTGGGCGGCGGGCAGGGTGCCTTCATCGGCGGCGTCCATCGCATCGCGGCGCGGCTGGATGGGGCGTTCCGGCTGGTCGCCGGGGCGTTGTCTGCCGATTCCGCACGGGCGCAGGCCTCGGGGGCCGAGCTGGGGCTTGATCCGGCCCGGACCTATGATGACTTCCGCCAGATGGCGGTGCGCGAGGCGCGGCGGCGCGATGGCATCCGCGCTGTCGCCATCGTGACCCCGAACCACATGCACGCGGCCCCGGCCATCGAATTTCTGAAACGCGGCATTCATGTGATTTGCGACAAGCCGCTGACCGCGACCATGGCTGAGGCGAAGAAGCTGGCCAAGGCCGCCGCCGACTCTGACGCGCTGTTCATCCTGACCCATAATTACACCGGCTATCCGATGGTGCGGCAGGCCCGCGCCATGGTGGCCCGCGGCGATCTGGGGCCGATCCGGCTGGTGCAGGTGGAATATGCGCAGGATTGGTTGACGCAGGCGGTGGCCAGCAAGCAGGCCGAATGGCGCACCGATCCGGCGCGCTCTGGCCTTGGGGGCGCTTTGGGCGATATTGGCACCCATGCCTATAACCTTGCGGGTTTTGTGGCGGGGATGGAGCCGGAAGCGATTGCCGCCGATCTGTCCAGCTTCGTGCCGGGGCGCGCGCTGGATGACAACGCCCATGTGATGCTGCGCTATGCGGGCGGCGCCAAGGGCCTGCTTTGGGCGAGCCAAGTGGCACCGGGGCATGAAAACGGCTTGCGGCTGCGCATCTATGGCGCGGCGGGCGGGCTGGAATGGGCGCAGGAAGACCCGAACCGGCTGTGGGTCACCCGCTATGGCGAACCGAAGCAGCTTTTCACGCGCGGCGGCGCGGGGGCCGGGCCAGAGGCCACGCGCCTGACCCGCGTGCCGGGCGGCCACGCGGAGGGCTATCTGGAGGCCTTCGCCAGCATTTACTCTGAGGCCGCCACCGCGATCCGCGCCCATGCGGCGGGCCAACCCGTGCCTGAGGGCGTGGTGTTCCCGACCCTGCAAGACGGGCTGAACGGCATGCGCTTTGTCGAGGCCTGCGTGCAATCCTCGGCGCGCAACGCGGCATGGGTGCGGCTATGACCGCCCTGCTGGCGCTGCAAGGGGTCCGCAAGAGTTTTGGCCCGACGGAAATTCTGCATGGTGTCGATTTCGCGCTGCATCCCGGTGAGGTGCATGCGCTGATCGGCGAGAATGGTGCCGGCAAATCGACGATCATGAAGATTTTGGGCGGCTATCTGGCCCCCACATCCGGCACCGTGCAATGGGAGGGCAACCCGGCCCCGTGGCGCAGCGGGGCTGAGGCCGAGGCCAGGGGCGTGGTGGTGATCCATCAGGAATTCAACCTCGCCGCCGATCTGACGGTCTCGCAGAACATCTGGCTGGGCCGCGAGATGGGCGGGTTTTTCCTTGACCACAAGGCGATGCGGGCCGCGACGCAAGAGCTGTTGGATCAACTGGAATGCCGGGTCAGCCCCGATGCGCGCATCCGTGATCTGCCGGTGTCTGATCGCCAGATGGTCGAGATTGCCAAGGCGCTGTCGCGCAGGGCCCGCGTGCTGATCATGGACGAGCCCTCGGCGGTGCTGACCCAGACCGAGGTGCAGGTGCTGTTCCGCCAGATCGACCGGCTGCGCGCGCAGGGCGTGGCGCTGCTTTACACCTCGCACCGGCTGGAGGAGGTGGCGCATCTGGCCGACCGCATCACGGTGTTGCGCGATGGTGCGGTGGTGCGGCAGGCCGGGCGTGGCGAGCTGAGCGAGGATGCCATGGCGACCGCCATGGTGGGTCGCGATCTGGCCGACATCTTTCCGCCCCGGCGTGAGAGTTTCGGCCCCATTGTGCTGGAGGTCACCGATTTCGCGGTGCCGCCGCTGGTGCAGGGCGTCAGCTTTGCCCTGCGGCGCGGCGAGGTGCTGGGGATTTCCGGCCTTG
>CALKAA010000386.1 GCA_937983495.1 uncultured Gemmobacter sp.
TGGATGCCATCGACAGCAAGGCCCCGCGTGGGCGACCCGGTGGGGATCGGGTGGCCAGTGATCGGGCAGCCCGTCCCAGTGGGCCCGTGTCGCGTGGCCCCAAATCCGGCCCCAAACCCACAGGCCCTAAACCCTCGGGGAGCGGCGGGCCCAAGCGAGGCTGAACCTGCCCGCCGCGCGCCTGTGGCTGCGGGTGCTTTTGGATATTTGAGCCAAGGTGAAAGGGGGAAGCGCGCACGCTTTTTCCCTGCCTTGGCACTGGTAGCAGGGCGCGGCCATGCCTATAGTTGATCCGGGGTGCAGCGCTGGCTCCCCTGTTCTTGTGGCAAGCCCCGGAGGCCCGATGTCCGCATCCACCCTGCAAAACATCAGCTTTCTGCTGTTTCTGGCACTGTCTTTCTACACGGCTTTTGGCGGGGGGATGTGAGCATGGCGCAACGGTTTGGTGGCAAATACTCACCCAATGGAGAGGTACAGCGCCCCCATGGCAGCGCGCCGCAAGCGCAGCCGGTGCCCAATCTCTACGATGCCAGCCGCCCGGCCAAAGCCGGCGCGCGCTCCAATGTGCTGTTTCTGGTGCCGTTTCTGTTCGTGGCCAAGGGCTTTTTCAGCAATGCCGACGGGTTGCTTCTGCACCTCAGGGCCGGGGCGGCGCTCATGGCATCGGCCTTTCTGACCCGCGAAGGGTTGAAGGCCGAAACCGCCTATGCCTTGCGCAATGTGGCCAAACGCCCAGCCTTCCCGCGCAAGATTTTTGGCAGCGTGCTGGCGGGGCTTGGCATCGCGGCGGGCGCCTTTGCCGCCACCGGATCGGGGCTGCATGCCGGGCTGTTCGGCCTGCTGGCAGGCGCGCTGCATCTGGGCAGCTTTGGCCTTGATCCGCTGCGCGACAAGGGCGCGGCGGGGATCGACGCCTTTCAGGCCGACCGCGTGGCCCGCGCCGTGGATGAGGCCGAGGCGCATCTTTCGGCCATGAAGGATGCCATCCTGCGCGCCCGCGACCGCGGCTTGGAGGCGCGGGTGGAACGCTTCGCCGTCGCCGCGCGGCAATTGTTCCGCCGGGTCGAGGAAGACCCCGGCGATCTGTCGGCGGTGCGCAAATATCTGGGCATCTATTTGCAGGGGGCCCGCGATGCGACGGTGAAATTCGCCGATCTTTACGGCCAAAGCCGCGATGCCAAGGCGCGCAGCGACTATGAAACCCTGCTGGACGATCTGCAAACCACCTTTGCCGACCGCTCTGCCCGGCTGCTGACCAATGACGCGCAGGCTCTGGATGTGGAAATTCAGGTTCTGCGCGAGCGTTTGCAGTTTGAAACCCCGAAACGGGCATCCGATGCCTGATTGAGAAGCCGCCCCGGCCCTGCTAAGGCAGGCTGGTAACGCGTAGATTTGCAACCCGTATCGCCGCAAGGCCCGATCAGGGAGTATCCCATGTCCGAGACCGTCCGCGCCGCCGCCGAAGCGACCCTTGCCGAAGTGCAGGCCCTGAATGCCGTGATCCTGCCGGAAGCCAAACAGGAGATTGTGCCTCTGGAGGCCGCCCCTGCCCCGCAAGCCGAGGCGATCCGTTCGCGCATGGCCGAGATCGACATGGGCAATACCCAGTCGATCATCTCTTTCGGCTCGGCCGCGCAGAATGAGTTGCAGGTGATCAGCCAGCAGATGCTGGCCGATGTGAAAAGCAAGGATGTCGGCCCGGCGGGCGACAGCCTGCGCAACATGGTGTCCACCCTCAAGGGCTTCACCGTGTCGGAACTGGACGTGCGCCGCCAGCGCTCGTGGTGGGAACGCCTTTTGGGCCGCGCCGCGCCCTTCTCCAAATTCGTGGCGAAATACGAGGAAGTGCAGGCCCAGATCGACCGGGTGACCGCGAACCTCGACCAGCACGCTCATACGCTGCTGAAAGACATCAAATCGCTGGATCAGCTTTACGCCAAGACCTTGGATTTCTACAACGAACTGGCGCTGTATATCGCGGCAGGCGAGGCCAAGCTGGCCGAGCTGGATGCCAAGGACATTCCGGCCAAGGAGGCCGTGGTGGCCGCCGCGCCGGAAGATCAGAAGGTGCTGAAGGCGCAGGAATTGCGCGACCTGCGCGCCGCGCGCGACGATCTGGAACGCCGCGTGCATGACCTGAAACTGACCCGTCAGGTCACCATGCAGTCGCTGCCCTCGATCCGCCTCGTGCAGGAAAACGACAAGTCGCTGGTGACCAAGATCAACTCGACGCTGGTGAACACCGTGCCGCTGTGGGAGACCCAGCTGGCGCAGGCCGTCACCATCCAGCGGAGCCGTGAGGCAGCGGAATCCATCAAGGCCGCCAATGACTTGACGAATGAACTGCTGACCGCCAATGCCAAGAACCTGCAAGAGACCAACCGCGTGGTGCGCACCGAGATGGAGCGCGGCGTGTTTGACATCGAGGCGGTGAAAACGGCCAATGCGACCCTGATCGCCACGATCAACGAAAGCCTGGCGATTGCCGATGAGGGCAAGGCCAAACGCGCCGCCGCCGAGCAGGACTTGCAGAAGATGGAAGCCGAATTGCGCGACACGCTGGCCTCGGCCAAGGCGCGCAAGGATGGCTTGGGCACGGCCACCGGCTCGGCCGTGTGATCGCGAAACGGGGGCGGGTTTGACAGCACATCGGGCAAGGGGATGGGCGGGTTTCGGCCTCGCGGCGCTGCTGGCGGCGTGTTCGGCGGCTC
>CALKAA010000387.1 GCA_937983495.1 uncultured Gemmobacter sp.
GGGCTCGATGCCCCCGAGGCACGCCGCTTATTTCGGGATCACGCGGTTCACATGGCCCATCTTGCGGCCCGGGCGGGCCTCGTGTTTGCCGTAGAGGTGCAGGGCGGCGTGTGTCTCGGCGGCGATTTGCGGCACGCGCAGGATGTCATCGCCGATCAGGTTTTCCATCACCACATCGGAATGGCGGCTGCCATCGCCGAGCGGCCAGCCCGCCACGGCGCGGATGTGTTGTTCAAACTGATCCACCGCGCAGCCATTCTGGGTCCAATGGCCGGAATTGTGGACGCGCGGGGCGATCTCGTTCACGATCAGGCCCTTGGGCGTCACGAACAGCTCCACCCCCATCACGCCCACATAATCCAGCGCGTTGAGGATGCGGGCGGCCAGCAGCACGGCATCGGTGCGTTGCGCGAGGCTCAGGTTGGCGGGCAGGGTGGTGGTGTGCAGGATGCCGTCCTTATGCACATTCTCGCCGGGGTCATAGCAGGACACCGCGCCATCAAGGCCGCGGGCGGCGATGACCGAGACCTCATGCGTGAAGCTGATGAAGCCTTCCAGCACGGCAGGCGCGCCGTTCATGGCGGCCAGCGCCGCTTCGGCATCCTCGGCGTTGCGCAACCGCGCCTGGCCCTTGCCGTCATAGCCCAGACGGGTGGTTTTCAGGATGGCGGGCGTGCCGACTTGCGCGATGGCGGCTTGCAGCGAGGCCATGTCGCTGACGGCGGCATAGGGTGCGCAGGTGAGGCCGAGGCTGGTGAGGAAGTCTTTCTCGGCGATGCGATCCTGGCTGATGGCCAGGGCGCGGCGGTTCGGGCGGATCGGCTTTGCCGCCTCCAGCAGGTCGAGCGCGGCGGTGGGCACGTTCTCGAATTCATAGGTGATGACATCGACCGAGGCCGCGAAGGCGCGCAAGCTGTCGGCGTCGTCATAGCTCGCGGTCGTCACCCGGTCGGCCACATGGCCTGCGGGCGGGTTGGCGGCAGGCTCGTAAATATGGGTCAGATAGCCCAGACGCGCCGCCGCGACCGAGAGCATGCGGCCCAGTTGCCCGCCGCCCAGAATGCCGATCACCGAACCGGGGGGGAGGAGGTCAGACATCGGAGGGCTCCTCGGGGATGGAGGCGGAGAGGGCATCGCGCCAGGCGTCCAGCCGGGCAGCCAGCGCGGGGTCGGAAATCGCGAGGATCCCGGCGGCCATCAGCCCCGCATTGGCGGCGCCAGCGGCCCCGATCGCCATGGTGGCGACGGGAAAGCCCTTGGGCATCTGTACGATGGAGTACAGGCTGTCGACGCCCGACAGTGCCTTGGTCTGCACCGGCACGCCGACCACCGGGATGCGGGTTTTCGAGGCCATCATGCCGGGCAGATGCGCCGCGCCGCCTGCGCCTGCGATGATGACCTTGAGGCCACGCTCGGCGGCGGTCTTGCCATAGGACCAGAGCCGGTCGGGGGTGCGGTGGGCGCTGACGATCTTCGCCTCGTAGGAAATACCGAGTTCATCGAGGACAGTGGCGGCCTCGCGCATCGTTGGCCAGTCGGACTGGCTGCCCATGATGATTCCAACGTCAACGGCCATGGCATCCCCCTTGGTTTGCAGGCGCTTTAGCGCGGCGGGGGGCGAGGGGCAAGCGGTTCGGCCTGCCGGGCTTTGGCGGCCCTTTGGCGGCGGGGCTCAGGCGATGATGTCGGGGATCAACTGATCCTCGATCTTGACGATCTGATCCTTGAGCGAGAGCTTTTGCTTCTTCAACCGACGCAGGGTGAGCTGATCGGGGCGGCCCGTGGCTTCCAGCGCGGCAATCGCCTCGTCCAGATCGCGGTGTTCGCGGCGCAGAACCTCCAGCTTGATGCGGAGCATCTCGTCCAGATTGAGTTCCATCGACGCATTCATGGCAGCTTCCTGAGCGGGAGAACGGGGCTGGGGGCGCGGTTCGAGTCGGCATTTGTCTGGCAAATATACCTATTTTTCCGTGCTTTGGGAAGAAATCTGCCCTGATTTGCCACGAAAGGTTAATCGCGGGTGGTCTTGCGCGGAACCGGGGGCGGCCCCATATTGGGATCATGCCGCGGTGCCCGCAGGGGCCGGGGCGCAAGTTGTCGCTTTTGCCAAGGACACAGCATGACGAAGATCAGTTTCGGGGCTCATCCCTATCTGCTCGGCTTTGAACAACTGGAACGGCTGGTCGAGCGCACCGCCAAATCCGGCGATGGGTATCCGCCCTTCAACATCGAGGCGGTGACGGAAAATGCCTATCGAATCACGCTGGCTGTGGCGGGGTTCCGCGAGGAGGAGCTGGCCATCACGGTGGAGGATCGCCAATTGGTGATCCGGGGCCGTCAGGTGGATGACAGCGCCGAGCGGGTCTGGCTGCATCGCGGCATTGCCAGCCGGGCCTTCCAGCGCAGTTTCGTGCTGGCGGATGGTGTGGAAGTGGCAGGCGCCCATATGGAACATGGGCTGCTGCATATCGACCTGCGCCGGGTGGTGCCGGATACGGTGGTGCAGACCATTCCGATCCGGTCGGGCCGGGCGAGTGACGCGCCGCCCCCGCCGGTAAAGCGGATTGAGGCCAAGTGAGGAGTCTGAGACATGGACACGAAAGTGAATTTCCTGCCCGAGGCTGAAGGGCGCATCGTCTATGTGCGCCCGGTTGCGGTGGCGGACCTGCCGGAGGAAATCCGGCTGCAAGCCGATGGGCTGGACCGGCTATATGCGGTGCATCGCCCGGATGGCGAGCGGCTGGCCTTGGTGCGCGACCGCGAGATGGCCTTTGCGCTGGCGCGGCAGAATGATCTGGCCCCGGTGAATGCGCATTGACGGACAAGGCGCGCGGGGGCTGATGTCGGAGCCTCCGGCGGGGATATTTGGGCCAAGATGAAAGCGCGGGCCCTAATTCATCTTGGCTTAAATATCCAAAGAAGAACGGCGCCGCAGGGGCGCCGTTTGTCGTTTATGGGGGCTAGAAATGTCTGGTCTTTGTCCGGCGGCCGGTGAAATGCGCGGCGAGGATCAGCAGGATCAGGAAGCCGAGCCCCCGAAAGCTGGCCGGTTCCGTCGCTTGTGGCGGCGATCACCAGGCAGGCCATGGCACCGCCATAGGCGATGACCTGACCCTGAGGGCCGCGAATGCCGAACAGTTTTTCGGGTTATGCTCGGCCTCGCTCGTATTGGCGAGGCCGAAGAACACCATGGCGCGGCGGGAGCCGGGTGCCGAGCCAGCCAAGTCCGATCAGCCAGAGGGCATAGGCGGCAAAGAGCATCTCGGACCGCCGCATCCTGTGTTCAGTGGCCCGCGAGGAAGCGTTCGGCGTCCAGCGCGGCCATGCAGCCCATGCCTGCGCTGGTGATGGCCTGGCGATAGACATGGTCAGTCAGATCGCCCGCCGCAAAGACGCCGGGGATGGAGGTGCGGGTGGTGCCGGGCTCGACCTTCACATAGCCGCCATTGTGCAGCTCCAGCTGATCCTTCACCAGTTCCGAGGCGGGGGCATGGCCGATGGCGACGAAGAACCCGGCGCAGGGCACGTCGCGGATCTCGCCGGTCTGCACATTGCGGGCGCGCACGGCGGTGACGCCGCGCGGGGCGTCATCGCCCAGCACTTCGGTCACCTCATGGTTCCACAGCATCTCGATCTTCGGGTGCTTGAACAGGCGGTCCTGCATGATCTTTTCGGCGCGCAAGCTGTCGCGGCGGTGAATCAGCGTGACCTTGGTGGCGAAGTTCGTGAGGAACAGCGCCTCCTCGACCGCGGTATTGCCGCCGCCGATCACCACCACCTCTTTGCCGCGATAGAAGAAGCCATCGCAGGTGGCGCAGGCCGAGACGCCGAAGCCCTTGAAATGTTCCTCGGACGGCAGGCCCAGCCATTTGGCCTGGGCACCGGTGGCGAGGATCACCGCATCGGCGGTATAGGTGGTGCCGCTGTCGGCGGTGGCGGTGAAGGGGCGTTTGGAGAGGTCGAGCGCGGAGATATAGTCCGAGACGATCTCGGCCCCCATGGCGCGGGCGTGCTCTTCCATGCGGACCATCAGGTCGGGGCCTTGCACATGGGTGTCGCCCGGCCAGTTCTCGACCTCGGTGGTGATGGTGAGCTGGCCGCCCGGTTGCAGGCCCTGCACAAGGATCGGCTCCAGCATGGCGCGGGCGGAATAGACCGCCGCCGTATAGCCCGCCGGACCGGAGCCGATGATCAGAACCTTGGTGTGACGCGTCTCGCCCATGATGCCCTCTTGAAACTGCAAGGATCATATAGGCAGGGCGCGGAGGAAGGGCAAATGCGTTTGACGACAGGGGCGAGGGCGATTTTTCGACGAAAAATCGGGGGCGCACGGGCGGCTTCGTATCGCCTTGGGTCGGATTTGCGAAATAATATTGCGCAATCCGGTATATAATCCTAATGTCCGCGCCAAAGGAGACGCTGGTCGGTGTTGGCTGACGGCGCGAGAGCAACAAGGATAGATCACATGGCCGGATCGCGGCTGGACCCGATCGACCGTCACATTCTGGCCGAATTGCAGGCCGATGGGCGCATGACCAATGTCGAGCTTGCCAAGCGGGTGGGCATTTCGGCGCCGCCCTGCCTGCGCCGGGTGCGCACGCTGGAGGAAGCGGGCTATATTCGCGGCTATCATGCCGATGTGGACGCCCGCGAGCTGGGTTTCGAGGTGGCGGTCTTTGCCATGGTGCGGCTGCACAGCCAGGCCGAAAGCGACCTGTCGGCCTTTGAAGAGCGCTGCCGCAACTGGCCCCTGGTGCGTGAATGCCATATGCTGAATGGCGAGATCGACTTCATCCTGAAATGCGTGGCACCCGATCTGTCGAGTTTCCAGAGCTTTCTGACCGGCGAATTGCTCAAGGCCGAGAATGTGGCCAGCGTGAAGACCAGCCTGGTGATCCGTTGCGCCAAGGACGAGCCGGGCCTGCCCTTTGATGTGCTGGAGGAGCGGCTGAACCGCACGGCCTGAGCGGGTTTGAGACTGTGCCAGAGCCGCCCTTCGGGGCGGTTTTTTTATTGGGCGAAGGGGGATGGGGCGCACCTGAAGCTGAACAGGCGGCCCTTGACGCTGAGCAGAGGGTCTCAGCAGGGCCGCCCGTCTAGAGCACACACACGAACCTGAGGCCAAAAGGACGCTTGGCCTCGAACAGGGGGTGCCAGGGAACATTCCCGAGGTCTTACCGCGCCGCTGCCCGATCCAGTCAACCCGGATTTGGATCGCTGTAAGGCAAAGATGGCGAAAGCGGGGCGGCGTGTCAAAGTTATTTCACTTTTGTCGCGTGACCTCGGCGGGATGACCGCATCTGGAGCGGATTGTTGCCGGGCAGACCGGCAATCCGGGGCGTTTCGGGCAAATTTGTGGTGCGGGGGATGGGCAGATCTGCCTGTTAACCGCGAATCGGAAAATTTTAGGGGCCGCGCCTGCTGTGGCTGCGGCCCCTTTGAGGAGGATCAGGGAAGGCGGATCAGCGCGCTGCGCTGGCCTGAAGGGTGGGCTTGGCCGCGATTGCGGCTGGCGCGGCTTTCAGGGCCTCGGTCATTGCTTCGGGGCGGCGGCGGGCACCGCGGGTCCAGGGCATCACGACTTCGGTCGTGGCGGCGGTGGCAATGGCGGATTTGAGCCAGCGGCGATCTTTTTTCATGGCGTGTCCTGTCTGCTCGGTTTGTGCCGTTTTGGGCTTGTGCCTTTTGGGCTTGAGAGAAGGATGCCAGCGCAATGCGGCGGGCTTGGGCGGGGATTGTGGCATTTTTCGCAAAATGCACGGCATCTGGGCTTGGGGGCTGGCCGGGCGGGCGGCGGATTTTCGTCGAAAATCCGGGGGGTTGCGCGGGGATTGTTGCCGGTTTGGCAGGTAATCCGCCGCGATTTTGCCGCAATCAGAGCCGGATGCAGGAGATCAGCCGCCCGTAATCGGCCTCGGCTGCATGGGTGGTGCGGCGGTAGGAGTAGAATCGCGCCGGGTCACGATAGGTGCAATGGCGGGTCCATTCGGCATGGCCCACCCCTGCGGCGCGCAGCCGCCACAGCGCATAGCCGGGCAGGTCGAACAGCGCGCGGTCGCCCGTGCCCTGGGCAAAGAAGCGCGCGGCCTCGCGGTCGTCATCGGTGAAGCCATAGACGAATTCCGGGCCGACCTCATAGGCGGCCTGGCTGATGGTGGGGCCGATGACGGCGGTGATCTTGGCGCGCTGGGCCCCCAGGGCCTCCATCGCGTCCAGTGTGGCCTCCAGCACACCATCGCGGGTGCCGCGCCAGCCGGCATGGGCGGCACCGACCACGCCCGCCGCGCGATCTGCGAACAGCACGGGTTGGCAATCGGCGGTCAGGATGCCCAGCACGAGGCCCGGCGTGGCGGTGACCATGGCGTCAGCCTCGGGCAGCGGGCCTTGATGCGGGCCAGAAAGGGGGCCGGGGATGGTGGCGACATTGGGCGAATGCACCTGATGCACGGTGACCAGCGGGCCGCCCATCGCCTCGGCCACGCGGGCGCGGTTGATCTGGACCACCTCGGCCAGATCGGAGGAGCCGGTGCCGCAGTTCAGCCCGGCGAAGATACCGGAGGAGGCCCCGCCCTTGCGGGTGAAAAAGCCGTGGGTCACGCCGTCCAGCGCATCGGAGGTCAGGATTTCAAGAGCGGATTGGGGCAGATCGGAAGAGCGTCGTGTAGGGAAAGAGTGTAGATCTCGGTGGTC
>CALKAA010000388.1 GCA_937983495.1 uncultured Gemmobacter sp.
GAAAGCGGGGCGGCGCAGGCGGTGGCGCTTTCCGGCGGCTGCTTTCAGAACCCGTGGCTTCTGGGCGCGGTGTTGTGGGGGTTGGGCGATTTGCCGGTTCTGACCCATCGCCGCACGCCCGCCAATGATGGCGGCCTTGCACTGGGTCAGGCGATGGTCGCGGCGGCGCGGCATTTGGCCAAGGCGGAAACGCGCTGACCGGATGCGCCCGCGCCATGGCAGGGCACTGACCATGACTTGCCGTCTGAGGCTCCGACAAGCCCTTGCCACAGATGGAAAAAACCTGATTTCACGCTGCGCGCTTTTACCTTTGCGCCGCCCCCCTGCCTTGCGGCACCCCTGAACCAGACCACGCACAAGGCCCGGCGCACCGGGCAGCCAGGCTGACGAGGGAGGGTGCTTTGGCGACAATCGAGACCTTTTACGACGTGATGCGCCGGCAGGGGATCACCCGCCGCAGCTTCATGAAATACTGCTCGCTGACAGCCGCGGCGCTTGGCCTCGGCCCGGCCTTCGTGCCGAAAATCGCGCATGCGATGGAGACCAAGCCGCGCACGCCGGTGATCTGGGTGCATGGGCTGGAATGCACCTGCTGCTCGGAAAGTTTTATCCGCTCGGCGCATCCGCTGGCCAAGGATGTCGTCCTCAGCATGATCAGCCTTGATTACGACGACACGCTGATGGCCGCCGCAGGCCATGCCGCCGAGGCTGCCTTCGAGGACACGATCCAGAAATATCACGGCAATTACATTCTGGCCGTCGAGGGCAACCCGCCGCTGAACGAGGACGGGATGTTCTGCATCACCGGCGGCAAGCCTTTCGTCGAAAAGCTGCGCCATGCCGCCGAGGGGGCCAAGGCCATCATCAGTTGGGGGGCCTGTGCCTCTTACGGCTGCGTGCAGGCGGCGGCCCCCAACCCGACCCGCGCCACCCCGGTGCATAAGGTCATCACCGACAAACCCATCATCAAGGTGCCCGGCTGCCCGCCGATCGCCGAGGTGATGACCGGGGTGATCACCTATATGCTGACCTTCGACCGCATGCCCGAGCTGGACCGGCAGGGCCGCCCGAAGATGTTCTACAGCCAGCGCATCCATGACAAATGCTATCGCCGCCCGCATTTCGATGCAGGCCAGTTTGTCGAACATTGGGATGATGAGAACGCCCGCAAGGGCTATTGCCTCTACAAGGTGGGGTGCAAGGGACCGACCACCTATAACGCCTGCTCCACCGTGCGCTGGAACGAGGGCACCAGCTTTCCCATCCAGTCCGGCCATGGCTGCATCGGCTGTTCCGAGGACGGGTTCTGGGATCAGGGCAGCTTCTATGACCGGCTGACCACGATCAAGCAATTCGGCATCGAATCCACCGCCGACCAGATCGGCATGGGCGCGGCGGGTGTCGTGGGCGGGGCGGTGGCGGTGCATGCCGCCATCAGCGCGCTGAAACGGGCGCAGAAAAAGACGCAAGACAAGGTCGAGGGCTGATCATGACGGTTTCCACCCCCAACGGTTTCAACCTCGACACCAGCGGCAAGCGCATCGTCGTGGACCCGGTGACCCGGATCGAAGGCCATATGCGCTGCGAGGTGAACGTGGATGAGAACGGCATCATCCGCAACGCCGTTTCCACCGGCACCATGTGGCGCGGGCTGGAGGTCATTCTGAAAGGCCGCGACCCGCGCGACGCCTGGGCCTTTACCGAACGCATCTGCGGTGTCTGCACCGGCACCCATGCCCTCACCTCGGTGCGGGCGGTGGAAGACGCGCTTGGCATCTCGATCCCCGACAATGCCAATTCCATTCGCAACATGATGCAGTTGAACCTGCAAATCCATGATCACGTCGTGCATTTCTATCATCTGCACGCGCTGGATTGGGTAAACCCGATCAATGCCTTGCGCGCCGATCCCAAGGCCACGTCAGAGCTGCAACAGAAGGTCTCGCCCAGCCACCCGCTGTCTTCGCCCGGCTATTTCCGCGATGTGCAGAACCGGCTGAAGAAGTTTGTCGAAAGCGGCCAGCTTGGCCTGTTCAAGAATGGCTACTGGGACAATCCGGCCTATCTGCTGCCGCCCGAGGCCGATCTGATGGCGACCACGCATTACCTGGAGGCGCTGGACCTTCAGAAAGAGATCGTCAAGGTTCACACCATCTTTGGCGGCAAGAACCCGCATCCGAACTGGCTGGTCGGCGGCGTGCCCTGCCCGATCAACATTGACGGCGTGGGCTCGGTCGGCGCGATCAACATGGAGCGGCTGAACCTCGTCTCCTCGATCATCGACCTGTGCAACGAGTTCAACCGCAATGTCTATATCCCCGATGTGATCGCCATTGGCGGCTTTTACCGCAACTGGCTTTATGGCGGTGGGCTGTCGTCGAAATCGGTGCTGGCCTATGGCGACATCCCTGAAAATCCCAATGATTTCAGCCCCGGCCAATTGCATCTGCCGCGGGGGGCCATCATCAATGGCAATCTGAACGAGGTGCATGACGTCGATCCGCGCGACCCTGAGCAGGTGCAGGAATTCGTCGATCACAGCTGGTATACCTATGGCGAGCCGGGCAAGGGCCTGCATCCCTGGGATGGCGAGACCAGCCCGAAATTCGAGCTGGGGCCGAATGCCAAAGGCACCAAGACCAATATTCAGGAGCTGGACGAGGGCGCGAAATATTCCTGGATCAAGGCCCCGCGCTGGCGTGGTCATGCGATGGAGGTCGGGCCGCTGTCGCGCTATATCGTCGGCTATGCCAAGGGGCACGAGGATATCAAGAACCAGGTTGATGGCCTGTTGCGCACCATGAACCTGCCGGTCTCGGCGCTGTTCTCCACGCTGGGGCGCACCGCCGCGCGGGCACTGGAAAGCGAATATTGCGGGCGCTTGCAGAAGCACTTCTTCGACAAGCTGATCCAGAACATCAAGAACGGGGATCAATCCACCGCCAATGTCGAGAAATGGGATCCCTCCACCTGGCCGAAAGAGGCCAAGGGCGTGGGCATGACAGAAGCCCCGCGCGGCGCTTTGGGCCATTGGATTCGCATCAAGGATGGCCGGATCGAGAATTATCAATGCGTGGTGCCGACCACCTGGAACGGCAGCCCGCGCGATGTGCAGGGCAATATCGGCGCGTTTGAGGCCAGCCTGCTGGATACCAAGATGGAACGCCCGGAGGAGCCGGTGGAAATTTTGCGCACGCTGCATTCCTTTGACCCCTGTCTGGCCTGCTCGACCCATGTGATGTCGCCCGATGGTCAGGAAATGGCCTCGGTCAAGGTGCGTTGAGGGAGGAAAACCATGAAGAAACTTGCATTTGCCGCTGCTTTGTCGCTGGTCGCCGCACCTGCGCTGGCCCATACCGGCACCGGCCATGTGACGGGCTTTGTGCATGGGTTGGAGCATCCGGTTTTCGGGCCGGATCACCTGCTCGCCATGCTGGCCGTTGGCCTGTGGTCGGGCTTTGCCATGCCGGGCCGGGTTTGGGCCGGGGCGGCCAGCTTTCTGGCCGCGATGAGCCTTGGCGCGGCGGCAAGCTGGGCCGGGATCGGCTTTCCCGGCGTGGAAACTGCGATCACGGCCTCGGTTCTGGTCTTTGGTCTGCTGGTGCTGCTGGCCCGTGTGGGCCAACCCAGGGCGCTGACGCTGGCCACATTGCTGGCCATCGCAGGCTTTGCCAGCGCCCATGGCCATGCCCATGCGACGGAGGCCTCGGGCGGGGCCTTGGGCTATCTGGCGGGCTTCCTGCTCTCCACCACGGCGCTGCATCTGGCGGGTATCCTGCTGGCGCGGGCCTGCGCGGGCGGGCTGGTCGGTCGGCTCGTGCAGGGGGCCTTGGGCACCGGGATTGCGGGCGCTGGCCTTATGCTGATCGCCGGGTGATGCCATGAGCGACCCGCACGCCCCGCCACCCGAAGCATTGGCACCCGACACGCCCCGCCTGACCGGAGACGCCACCGCCGCCGATCTGGAAAGCCTGCGCCGCCGCACCTCGGTTTACGTCTACGAGGCCCCGGTGCGGCTGTGGCACTGGCTCAACGCCGCCTGCATCACCATCCTGATCGTCACCGGCTATCTGATTGCGCGGCCCTTGCCCTCGATGCAGATCGCCGAAGCCTATGACCAGTTCGTGATGGGCTATATCCGCTTTGCCCATTTCGCGGCGGCGCAGGTGATGACGGTGCTGTTTTTCGGCCGCATCTACTGGGCCTTCATGGGCAATCACCACGCGCGGCAGATGTTCGTGCTGCCGATCTTCAACCGCCGCTTCTGGCACGAGCTGATCTTCGAGCTGCGCTGGTATTTCTTTCTGGAATCCGAGCCGAAGAAATATATTGGCCATAACCCCTTGGCGCAGTTGGCCATGTTCTTCTTCATGACGCTGGGCCTGACCTTCATGCTGGTCACTGGCTGGGCGCTTTATGCCGAAGGGGCAGGGCAAGGCAGTTTGCCGGATCTCATGTTCGGTTGGCTGATCGCGCTGGTTCAGAACACGCAACGCCTGCACACGCTGCATCATCTGGGCATGTGGGCCATTGTGGTGTTCATGATCATCCACATTTATGCCGCCATCCGCGAGGACATCATGTCGCGGCAAAGCATGGTCTCCACCATGATCTCGGGCCATCGCACCTTCAAGGATGATCGCCCGGATTGACTGCCGTGAAAGGGCTGGAAGGTCGGTTTCCAGTTTTGGTTCAAGGTGGCCTTTATCTGATCACATTGCCCTGGAAAAACCCGCCGTCTCTGGCGGGTTTTTTCTTTTTTGCCATATGGTTGCGTAAAATATACGCAGCATGCGACTTTTCGCCTCGGGGCTGCGGTGAAAAGTATACTGTCGGACACAAGAGGCCAGCAAAGGTTCAGGGAGGAGCCAGTGCCAGCAGATCCGCCGAAAACCATCCTCATTCTGGGGATTGGCAATGTCTTGTGGGCCGATGAGGGCTTTGGCGTGCGCTGTATCGAGGCGATGGCCGACAGCCTTGCCCTGCCACCTTCGGTCACGCTGCTGGATGGCGGCACGCAGGGGCTTTATTTGCTGCCGTTTCTGGAGGAAGCCGAGGCGCTGATCGTCTTTGACGCGGTGGATTATGGCCTGCCCCCCGGCACGATGAAGGTGGTGGAGGGCGACGAGGTGCCCGCCTTTCTGGGGGCCCGCAAGATGAGCCTGCATCAGACCGGCTTTCAGGAAGTCATCGCCACCGCGCAACTGCTGGAGCGCTGCCCGCGCCACCTGCTGTTGATCGGCTGTCAGCCGGTGGAGCTGGAGGATTACGGCGGCGGGTTGCGCCCCATCGTCGCTGCCCGCATCCCCGAGGCCATTGCCATTGCGCTGGACCGTCTGGCGCAATGGGGCATCACCGCACAACCGGGGCGCAGCGCGGCACTTGGGCTGGCCGATGCCTCGATCCGCCGCGACGCCTATGAGGCGGGCCGCCCCGATGCGGAGACCGCCTGCCGCATCGGTGACGCGCGCTTCTTCCCCGAGGCTGGCTGATGTGCATGGGCATTCCGCAGCTTTTGCAGGGGGTTGACGGTATCGCAGGTCAGACCGCCGAGGGGCTGGTGGACCTGAGCCTGACACCCGAGGCCCGGCCCGGCGATTGGGTTCTGTGCTTTCTGGGCACCGCGCATGAGGTCATCGGTGCCGACCGCGCCGCACAGATCCTTGCCGCCTTGCAGGGCCTCCGCTCGCTGATGGCGGGGGGCGATCTGGGCGCCGCCTTCGCCGATCTGGAGGCCCGCGCCCCCAGCCTTCCCCCGCATCTTCAGGTCGCGCTGGAGGCGGGCCGCAGCACAGGTTGACCCGTCATGCATGATCACCACCCGCACGAACTGGCCTTTGCCCCGCCCCGCGCCGCTGGCCCGCATCCGCTGCTGGCGCGACTGGAGCAGGAACTGGGCTGGCCCCGCCTCACCACACTGGCCGAGGCCGAGGCCTTCACCGCCCGCCCCGGCGCGCATTGCCTGTTCATCCCCGGCGACCCGCAGCGCAACCTTGAAACCGCCGATGCCGCCGTGATCCTGCCGGAGCTGCGCATGGCCTTTCAGCACGCCTTTGATTGCGCGCTGGTCGATGATGCCATCGAGGCCACGCTGCGCGAGACCCACCGCGCGCTGAAGGCCCCCGGCTATCTGTTCTTCCGCGAGGGGGTGTTTCTGGGGGCCATCGAGAAGATCCGCGACTGGGACGATTACATGATGCGCACCAGTCACATTCTGGCTTTGGCACGCTGAGAGGGGGAGACCGACATGGCCCAGAACTTTCACCTGCCGCCCAGCGGTTTCGGCCCCGGCTCGCAGCCTGATGAGGGCGAGGGGTTCGACTGGCTGCCGCTGCCCTCGGGCATGCGCACCTATGACATGCACCTGCCCGAAATCGCGGAAACCGGCCCACTGGCACCGGCGCTCACCCTGCTGGGCCAGATTGCCGCCGCCTCTGATCGCGTGGCGGCGGGCGGGGCGGCCGAAGCGTTTGACCTCTCGGGTCTGGATGCCCCCAACCGCGCCCTGATCGCCGAGACGCTGGGGCAGGGCGAGGTGTCGGTGCGGGCGCGCGGTGTGCCTGCGGTGGCGATGCAGGAAAGCGTTTTCGCTGGGGTCTGGGTGCTGAATGGTGCCGGGATCGACCGGGGCGAGGTGGCGCCGATGCCGCCCTTGGCAGATCGGAAGAGCACACGTCTGAACTCCA
>CALKAA010000389.1 GCA_937983495.1 uncultured Gemmobacter sp.
GCTCCCGCGCGCGGCGCACCCGGCCCCGCAGCACCTCGATCGGCAGATGCGGCAAGAGCGCCTCCCGCGCCGCCTGCCAACAATGCCGCCGCCAGCCCGTGCCGGTCATCTCTGGCCCGCCATTATGGCCGATGCCCGCCACCGCCCCGCGCATCTCAGGCGAAATCCCGCAGCCGCGCCACATAGCGCGCCATGGTATCGACCTCCAGATTGATGCGCTGGCCCACCGCCACCCCGCCCCAAGTGGTCACCGCCTGGGTATGCGGGATGAAGTTGATGCCGAAATCGCAGCCCTCCACCTCGTTCACCGTCAGCGAGGTGCCGTTCAGCGCGACCGAGCCCTTCGGCGCGATGAACCGCGCCAATTCGCGCGGCGCGCGGAAGGTCACCCGCAGGCTGTCGCCCTCCGGCACGATCCGCACCACCTCGGCCACACCATCGACATGGCCCGAGACGATATGCCCGCCCAGCTCGTCACCGACTTTCAGCGCGCGCTCCAGGTTCAGCCGCTGCCCCAGCCGCCAGTCGCCGATATTGGTCTTCGACACCGACTCGGCGCTGATCTCCACATCGAACCAGTTCTTCGGTGCCGCGCCCAGGGCCACCACCGTCAGGCAAACCCCATCGCAGGCAATCGAGGCACCAATGTCGATCCCCGCCACATCATAGGCGGTGCCGATCCGCGCCCGCAAATCGCCGCGCTGCTCCAACTCCAGAACCTCGCCCAGATCTGTGACGATCCCCGTGAACATGCCGCTTCTCCTCAGCTCTTTGCCCAAGACCTATGCCCGCAGCCGCCTTGCCGCAAGCCTGCGCCATAAATCCGCCGCCATCGGCATATATTTGCATGATTTATGAACCCTTTTCGGGCAAAACCCGACCAAGACCCCAAACAAACCCCAGAAAGACCGGCAGGACAGACACACCGTGACAGGATCCGCAGCACCAAACGGCTTGACCGGCGCAGGGCGCAGCTTCCTGTTCCTGCAAGGCCCGCATGGGCCGTGGTTCGATCAACTGGGCCGCATGCTGCGCGCCACCGGCGCGCGCACCTGGCGCGTGGGCTTCAATCGCGGCGATCAGGCCTTCTGGCACGACCGCCGCACCTTCCTGTCCTTTTCCGATGACCCCGCGCATTGGCCCGAGGCCTGCGCCCGATTTTTCGACGAAAAATCGGTCACCGACATCGTGTTATATGGTGATACCCGCCCCATTCACGCGCAGGCGGTCGAGCTGGCCCGCGCGCGCGGCATCACCGTGCATGTGTTCGAGGAAGGCTATCTGCGCCCGCATTGGGTGACTTATGAGCGCGGCGGCTCCAATGGCAATTCCCGGCTGATGGGCCTCACGCTGCCGCAGATGCAGGCGGCGCTGGCCAATCTCGACATGGATCTGCCCGATGCCCCAGCCCGCTGGGGCGACATGCGCCAGCATATCTTCTACGGTGCGCTCTATCATGGCTTCGTCATGCTGGGCCGCCGCGCCTTCCCGCGCTTCCGGCCCCATCGCGCCCTGACCGTGACGCAGGAGTTCCGCCTCTATCTCAAACGCCTGGCCGCCCTGCCCTTTCACGCGCTGGAACGCCGCATCGCCACCTGGCGCATCCGGCATGGCGGCTTTCCCTATCACCTCGTCCTGCTGCAACTCGAACATGATTCGAGCTTTCAGATGCACTCCCCCTTCACCCGGATGGAGGAGTTTCTGGCGCTGGTCATCGAAGGCTTCGCAAAAGGGGCCGCCCCGCATCACCACCTGGTGTTCAAGGCCCACCCGCTTGAGGATGGCCGCGCGCCCGTGGCCCGCGCCATCCGGCAATTGGCCCGCGATCATGACGTGGCCGACCGCGTGCATTTCGTGCGCGGCGGCAAACTGGCGCGGCTGCTCAACGACGCGCGCTCCGCCGTCACGGTGAACTCCACCGCCGGCCAGCAGGTGCTGTGGCGCGGCCTGCCGCTGAAGACCTTCGGGGCCGCCGTCTATGCCAAGCCGGAATTTGTCTCGACCCAAAGCCTGCCCGAATTCTTCCGCCAGCCCAGCCGCCCCGATAGCCGCGCTTACCGCGACTACCGCCATTACCTGCTGGAAACCAGCCAGGTGCCCGGCGGCTTCTACTCCTCGCGCGGGCGTCGCGCGCTGCTGCGGCAGGTGGTCGACATGATGCTTGCGGCGGAAGACCCTTACGATGCGCTGACCTCCGGCAACGCGGCACCACGGCAACACCTGCGCCTCGTCAACTGACGCTGACGGGCCCGATCCAAAGTCAGACTGGCATTTTCATTCGCCTTTCTGTAGCTTTGGCAACAAAACTTGAGGCAAAATCCATAAAGGAGCCCGAGCAGTGAACCTGATAACGACCCGCGGGGCCAGATCACTGGCCCTTCTGGCGCTTTGCGCGACCGTGGCCGCCTGCGGCCTGCCGCGCTCCGGCCCCAACAAACGAGAGATTTTTGCAGGCTCCGCGCTGCGGCAGGGCGATGCCTTCATCGTCACTGTCAATCCCCGCGTCACCCGCGCCACCTCGGTCATGCCCGCGCTTGGCTTCTCCGATGCCTTCCGCAATGCCGGCAAGGTCGGCTCTGACACCATCAACCCCGGCGATGTGCTGACGCTGACCATCTTTGAAAACGTCAAGGATGATCCGCTTCTGGGCAATACCGGCCAGCGCGTCTCGCAGCTGACCGAGATGCAGGTGGATGGCTCCGGCTTCATCTTCGTGCCCTATGCCGGCAAGATCAAGGCGGCGGGCCAGACGCCCGACGGGTTGCGCGCCACCATCACCAAAAAGCTCGACAGCCAGACCCCCGATCCGCAGATCACTGTGCAGCGGCTGGCCGGTGACGGGCAGACCGTCTCGGTCTCCGGCATGGTCGGCGGGCAAGGTGTCTTCCCGATCGAGCGCCCGACCCGCACCCTGTCCGCCATGATCGCCAAGGCGGGCGGCGTCGCCATCGAGCCCGCCGTCGCCGTGGTCCGCGTCACCCGCGGCAATCAGACCGGGCAGGTCTGGATGCAGGATCTGTTCGAAAATCCCGGCCTCGACATCGCCCTGCGCGGCGGCGACCGCATCGTGGTGGAGCGCGACCAGCGCGCCTTCACCGCCCTTGGGGCCACCGGCGCGCAAAGCCTCGTGCCGTTTGAAAGCCAGACGTTGTCGGCCATCGAGGCCATCGCGCAAGTGGGCGGCCTGAACACCTCCGTCGCCGATCCGAAGGGTGTCTTCGTCTTCCGCAACGAGCCCTCCGCCGTCGCCAATGCCGTTCTGGGCCGCAACGATCTGCGCGGCGATCAGCGCATGGTCTATGTGCTGGACCTGACGCAGCCGACCGGCATGTTCGAGGCCCGCGATTTCCTCATCCGCGATGGCGACACGCTCTATGTGACCGAGGCGCCCTTCACGCAATGGACCAAGACCATTCAGGCCATCACCGGCACGGCGGGCGCGGCCAATTCGCTGGCCAGCGTCGGAACGTCGAGCAACTGAGTGGCCGAGCCGGACAAGACCGATGCAGCCGCCGGGGAGGACCCCCGGCGGCTCAGCTATTTCAACGCGGGCTTCCTGCGCCAGCGCCGCCTGCGCCGGATCATGGAATTGGCCGGGTCGCCCCTGGTGCCCTTGCGGGCGCGCGGGG
>CALKAA010000390.1 GCA_937983495.1 uncultured Gemmobacter sp.
CATGGTAACGCCGAAAGAAATCGATCAGTTCCGGCAGCGGCAGGCGCTGCATGCGGCGCAGGCGGTCTATCGCTGCGAGCCGCGCGCCCCTGCCCCGGCCCATCTGGGCCTGATCCGCGAGGCGATCTGGGAGGAGCGCGCGGTGGACATGATCTATACCGATCTGTCAGGCCGCGAGACTGAGCGCCGCATCTATCCCCTGTCGGTGGTCTGGATGGACCGGGCGCTGATGCTGCTGGCGCAATGCCGGTTGCGGCAGGATTTCCGCCGCTTTCACCTGAAAGCGATGCGGGAGGTGCGGCTGACCGAGGAGAGCTTCCGCCCCGGTCGCGTGAGCCTGCTGCGCGCCTTTCACCGCATCCTGAAGGAACAGCCTTACGAGAAGGATCAGCCGCCCAGGTGGCGCTGACCACGCTTTTCGGCCAGTTCCATCTGGTGCATGCGTTCGCGGAAGCGCGCGCGATCTGATTGTGAATACTCGTTCACACAGGCCGGGCATTGAACGCCATGTTCATAATCCGGGTGGGCCTTGTCTGCGGCGCTGACCGGGCGGCGGCAGGCGTGGCAACTGTCATAATCGCCCGGCACAAGGCCATGGCCCACGCTGACGCGGCCATCAAAGACATAGCATTGCCCGCTCCACAGGCTGCGATCCTCGGGCACTTCCTCCAGATATTTCAGGATGCCACCCTTGAGGTGGTAGACATCCTCAACCCCTTGGCCCAGCAGGAAGTTCGTCGATTTCTCGCAGCGGATGCCACCGGTGCAGAACATCGCCACGCGCTTGTTGTGAAAGCGCGCGCGGTTGGCCTCCCACCAGGCCGGAAATTCGCGGAAGCTGCGGGTGCCGGGGTCGATGGCCCCCTCAAAGGTGCCGATGGCGACCTCGTAATCATTGCGGGTGTCGATCACCACCACATCGGGCTCGGCGATCAGGGCGTTCCAGTCCTGCGGCGCGACATAATGGCCGACGCGGGCGCGCGGGTCGATGTCGGGCTGGCCCATGGTGACGATCTCGCGCTTCAGCTTCACCTTCATGCGGCCGAAGGGCATGGTGTCGCTGAAACTTTCCTTATGCTCCAGATCGGCGCAGCCGGGCAGGGCGCGCAGATGCGCCAGCACGGCGTCAATGCCGGCACGCGGCCCGGCAATCGTGCCATTCACGCCCTCGGCGGCCAGCAGAAGCGAGCCCCTGACGCCGTGATCGTCGCAGAGCGCCTGCAAGGCCGGGCGCAAGGCATCCGGGTTGGGGAAACGTGTGAAGTGATAGAGTGCGGCAATGGTGATCATGCCCCCGATCTGCCGCTTTGGCCCCGCGATTGCAAGCGCGGCATTGACGCATGGCGCGGGCGGCCTTAGCCAAGGGAAAACCCGGAGGTTCCGATGCGCCCAGCCCATGAAGCCCTGATCGTTGTGGATGTGCAGAATGATTTCTGCCCCGGAGGCGCGCTGGCCGTGGCGGGCGGCGATGCGATCATCCCTGAAATCAATGCGATGCTGCGCCAGTATCAGGTGCGCGTGCTGACGCAGGACTGGCACCCGGCGGGGCATAAGAGCTTTGCCGAAAGCCACCCCGGCGCGGCCCCGTTTTCGATGACCGAAATGCCTTATGGCCCGCAAATCCTGTGGCCCACCCATTGCGTTCAGGGTACGCAGGGCGCGCAGTTCCATCCTCGGCTGGAAACCGAGCCGGGCGATCTGGTGATCCGCAAGGGCTTTCGCCCCGAGATCGACAGCTATTCGGCGTTTTTCGAGAATGACCACCAGACCGCGACCGGGCTGGAAGGGTATCTGCGCACGCGCGGCGTGGAAACGGTGGTGCTGGTCGGCCTCGCCACCGATTTCTGCGTGACCTATTCGGCGCTGGATGCAGCCCGGCTGGGATTCAAGGTGGCCGTGAAGATGAGCGCCTGTCGCGCGATTGATCTGGATGGTTCGCTGGCCGAGGCATGCAACCGGATGATGCGGGTGGGTGTCGATCTGCTGTAAATCTCGGGTCTCGCTCAGAAAGTCTTAACACCTCTGGCCTAGGGTCCGTCATGAGGATCTGGTGGCGAGGGTTGAATGGTCTCCGCAAGCACGGATGCGCGGGACGAGTTCCGGCGAAGGAACAGCGCGACAGGGCTGCTTCTGCGTTACGCGCGGGGGCGGTTGCGTGGGTTTTACCTGCGCCAGACCATGACGCTGTTCGGGGCGCTGGCCATGGCGCTGATGGCAAGGGTGGAGCTGGGGCTATGGGCCATTGGCCTGGCGCTGCTGGGCGAGATGGTCGAGGCACTGGTGCTGTGGCGCATTCTGAGCCGCCCCAACGGGCCGAGCCTGCGTTTGCGCCGCATCGCCGCAGCGGTGGCCGGGTTTCAGGCGCTGACGATCGGCGGCTGCATCTGGATCTGTTGGGCTTTCATCCCGGTCGCCGAGGCGAATTTCTTTGCGCTGGTCTTTCTGATGGCGGCGGTGACCAATGCAGGGATGGCCTCGCGCCATTTCCCCGAAGCCACGATGGTGCGCTATTGGACCTATGGGGTGATCACGGTCTCGATGTTGACCGAACTTCTGCTGACACGGCGCGATCAGGGGGCCGTGTTCCTGATTCTGGCGGTGATGATCCTGACCTATGCGGTGGCGCTGTTCATGCGCACCGTGGCACGCAGCCGGGCCGACCGATACCGGTTTGAACGCGCGCTGCTGGATGAACAGGTGCAGCTCAGCCTGTCACGCGCCGAGCTGGAGCAGACCGCGCGCCGCTATGAGCGGTTGGCACTGGTGGCACGCTTTGCCGGTGACAGTGTGATGTTCACCACGACCGAGGGCCGTATCGAATGGGTGAATGAGGCGTTCAGCCGGATCACCGGCTACAGCTTCGATGAGGCGGTCGGGCAATTGCCCGGCGATCTGCTGAATGCGCCCGATACTTCGCCCATGGCTTTGGCAGAGCTGGCAACAGCCATTGATGCCGGCCGCCCCTGCCGCATCGAGATCAAGAACCGCACCAAGGCCGGTGGCATTGTCTGGATGGACATCAACATGAGCCCGGTCTTTGCGGCGGATGGGCGACTGGATGTGTTCATCTCGGTCGAGCGGGACATTACCGAGGCCAAGGCGCAGCAGGCCGAACTGGCCGCGGCGCGACAGGTGGCGGAGGCCGCGAGCCGGGCGAAATCGCAGTTCCTGGCCACCATGAGCCACGAGATCCGCACCCCGATGAACGGGGTGATCGGTGTGGCGGAACTGCTGGCGGATACGGCGCTGGACCCGGAGCAGCGCGATTATGTGGCCACCATCGTGGAAAGCGGCCGGGCGCTGCTGACGATCATCAATGATGTGCTGGACCTGTCCAAGCTGGAGGCAGGCCGGATGGATCTGGCTCAGGAGGATTTTGATCTTGCGGTGCTGGTCGGCCGCAGTATCGAACTGATGCGGCCGGTCGCACAGGGGCGGGGGCTCTGGCTGGAAGCCGAGTTGCCGCCCAGCCTGCCGCGACATCGTGGCGATCCGGGGCGATTGCGGCAGGTGGTGCTGAACCTGCTGGGCAATGCGGTGAAATTCACCGAGACGGGCGGTGTGCGATTGCGGCTGGACTGGTTGCCTGGCGAGCATGTCGACCGTATCGACCTGCATGTCGAGGATACCGGCATCGGTATTCCGCCCGAGCGTCAGGCGCAGGTATTTGACAGCTTTGCCCAGGCTGACAACACGATCGGGCGGCGCTTTGGCGGCACCGGGCTGGGCCTGACCATCTCGCGCGAGTTGGTGCGCTGCATGGGCGGAGATATTTCGCTGGTATCGGCCCCGGGGCATGGCTCGACCTTCACCATCAGCCTGCCCTTGACCCGTGCCGAGACGGTGACCGCGGCTGATCCGCTTGCGGGGCCAGAGGCCCCCCGAACATCGTTGCGCCTGCTGGTGGCCGAAGACAACCGCACCAATGCCTTGATCGTGCGCCGCCTGCTGGAACCCTGCGTTGCGAGCTTTCACGCGGCCGAGGAGGGCGCGGCAGCCGTGGCGCTGTGGGAAGCCGAGCGCCCGGACCTGATTCTGATGGATGTTTCGATGCCCGGCATGGACGGGCTGGAGGCGACCCGGGTGATCCGTGCCGCAGAAGCGCGGGCAGGTCTGCCCAGGGTGCCGATCTTCGCCTTGACCGCCTATTCCGATGTCGAGCATCAGGCCGCCTTCATCGCGGCAGGCATGGATGGTGCCCTGACCAAACCCTTCCTGCGCGCCGAATTGTTCACCTTGCTGCGCCATGTTGCCGGGCTGGAGACAGCGCCGCCCCCTCAGCAGGAGCCTTCTGGTTTTGACCTTTCCCCCGGCTTTGCCGTAGACAGGGAGGCAAAGGGAGAGGCGGCATGGTCGATATCGCAACACGGGTGCATAACCACAATTGGAAAATCGACCCGATCGTCCGGTCGCTGATCGACACAGACTTTTACAAGTTGTTGATGTGCCAGTCGATTTTCCGAAACAAGCCGGAAACGCAGGTCGCCTTCAGCCTGATCAACCGCTCCAGCACGGTGCGGTTGGCCGAGATCATCGACGAAGGGGAACTGCGCGAACAGTTGGATCATGTGCGCAGCCTGACCCTCTCGCGCGGCGAAAGCACCTGGCTGCGCGGCAATACCTTCTATGGCAAACGCCAGATGTTCCGCCCCGATTTCATGGAATGGTTCGAGGGCCTGCGCCTGCCAGCCTACCATCTGGAAAAGCGCGACGGCCAGTTCGAGCTGACCTTCGAAGGCCGCTGGCCCGAGGTCATGCTGTGGGAAATTCCGGCGCTGACCGTGCTGATGGAGCTGCGCTCGCGCGCAGTTCTGAAGGGCATGGGAAAATTCGAGCTGCAAATCCTCTATGCCCGCGCGATGAGCCGGCTCTGGGAAAAGATCGAACGCCTGCGCCGCATCGAAGGGTTGAAGATCGCCGATTTCGGCACCCGTCGCCGCCATGGTTTTCTGTGGCAGGACTGGTGCGTGCAGGCCATGCAGGAGGGCCTGGGCGAGGCGTTCACCGGCACCTCCAATTGCAGGATCGCGATGAAGCGCGACATCGAGGCGATTGGCACCAACGCCCATGAACTGCCCATGGTCTATGCCGCACTGGCCGACACCGATGCCGACCTGGCGCAGGCCCCTTACAAGGTGCTGGCCGACTGGCATGAGGAGCATGACGGCAATCTGCGGGTGATCCTGCCGGATACCTATGGCACGGAAGGGTTTTTGAAGAATGCCCCCGACTGGCTGTCCACCTGGACCGGCATCCGTATTGACAGTGGTGACCCGGCGCGAGGTGCGGAAACCGCGATCCGCTGGTGGCGCGACCGGGGCGAAGATCCGACGAAAAAGCTGGTGATTTTCTCGGATGGTCTGGACGTGGACAAGATCGAGGAGTTGCACACGCAATTCGCGGGCCGGGTGAAGGTGTCCTTTGGTTGGGGCACCATGTTGACCAATGATTTCAGGGGCTTGGCAGGGGATCGGCTGGCCCCGTTCAGCCTTGTGTGCAAGGCTGTCAGCGCCAATGGCCGCCCGACGGTGAAACTGTCGGACAACCCGAACAAGGCGATGGGGCCTGCGGCAGAGGTGGCGCGCTACAAGCGGGTCTTTGGGGTGGGCGCACAGGTCGCAGAGGCGGTGGTGGTGTAACAACCACCGCCCGGTGTCAGCCCAGCCAGTTCAGCACAACGAAAATGGTCGCCGAAAGGCAGGCCGTCAGCGGCACTGTGATGACCCAGGCCGCCCCGATCGACAGCACATGTGACCGGCGCACCAGCTTGCGCCGCGCCCGCTCCTCGACCGGCACGGGCTTGCCCTTTACGATGCCGGTGGCGCGGGTCTTGCGGTCGGCATGCCATTCGCGGAAGAAACCGACCCCGAACACCGCCCCCACCGCGATATGGGTGGAGCTGACCGGCAGGCCAAGCCCGGAGGCGACGATGACGGTGATCGCGGCGGAAAGGGCCACGCAATAGGCGCGCATCGGGTTCAGCTTGGTGATCTCGGTGCCGACCATGCGGATCAGCTTTGGCCCGAACAACACGAGGCCGAAAGAGATGCCACCGGCCCCGATCAGCATGACCCAGAGCGGAATGGTGACCTTTGCCGCAGTGCCGCCATCGGCCACGGCATGCACGATGGCCGCCAGAGGCCCCACGGCATTGGCCACATCATTGGCCCCATGGGCAAAGCTGAGCAGTGCTGCGGAAATCACCAAGGGCATGCCGAACAGCACCTTGAGCGACTTCTTGCGGTTTTCCATGCCCTCGGATTGGCGGCGGATGATCGGGCGGGTGATGAATATGGCAGCCAGCCCGATGGCGAGGCCCAGAACCAAGGCTTGTCCCATGGACAGGTCAATGATTTTTTTCAGGCCCTTCAGTGCCAGATAGGCGGCGAAAGTGCCCGCCATGATGCCAATGAGGATCGGCACCCAGAACCGGGCGGCGGTGATCTTGTCTTCCACATCATCGACCTTGGCCTTGATGAAGGCGAGGAAGGCGGCGGCGAAGATGCCGCCCAGCACCGGCGAGATCACCCAGCTTGCGGCAATCTGGCTCATCTTGCCCCAATCAACCGCGCCAAAGCCGGCGGCGACAATGCCTGCCCCCATCACCCCGCCGACAATGGCATGGGTGGTGGAGACCGGCGCGCCCATCCAGGTGGCGAGGTTGAGCCAGAGCGCTGAGGCGATCAGCGCCGCCATCATCGCCCAGATGAAAGTGTGCGGATCGGCCACGGCGGCAGGGTCGACAATGCCACCCGAGATGGTGGAGACCACATCACCCCCGGCAATCAACGCGCCTGCGGTCTCGAACACAGCGGCGATGATCAGCGCGCCGCCCATGGTGAGGGCATTCGCCCCGACAGCGGGGCCCATGTTGTTGGCCACATCATTGGCCCCGATATTCAGCGCCATATAGGCCCCGAACGCCGCGGCGGCGATGATGATCAGCGAATTGGGCGCGCCGCCGGTCAACACCGCGGCCGCAATGGCGCAGAAGGCGATGAAGACCAGCGCCAGACCCACCGCGATCAGCGGACGCGACAGGAAGGCCGTGGCTTGCTCCAGCACGACAAGGCGCGACAGATCCTTGTCGAGGGTCTTCCAGTGGTTCTGTTCGGGCTGCGGCTGTGTCATCGCATTGTCATCCGTTTGTCATGCAGCGCTGCCTTAACCGGGCTTTTCCGGCACGGCAACAGATTCCCGGCAGGACAGGTTGCGCTGATTTTGCGTTTACGAATGATCGTTCGGATTGGGGCGGATCAGGTTTCGTCGACCTTGCCGCGCAGGGATTTCACCTCGCCGCGCTGCGCCTTGGCCTCCAGCCGGCGGCGTTGGCTGCCCAGCGTGGGCTTGGTGGCAATGCGGCGCTTGGGGGCGACGAGGGCCGCGCGGATCATCTCGACCAGACGTTCCTCGGCCAGCGCGCGGTTGCGGATCTGGCTGCGGGTTTCCTCGGCGCGGATGACGATGGCCCCCTCGGTCGTCCAGCGCCGCCCGGCGAGACGTTTGAGCCGGGCCTTCACGGCAGGGCTGAGATGCGGCGAGCGTTCGGCCTCGAAGCGCAGTTCGACGGCGGTTTCCACCTTGTTCACATTCTGCCCGCCCGGCCCGGAGGAGCGCGAAAAGCTCTCGGTCAGTTCCCAGTCGGCGATGGTGAGTGTGTCGGTGATGCGCAGCATGGGCGCAGAGTAGCGGGTTTCCGGGGGATGGATAAGGGGGGGGCATGGCAGGAAAATAAACGATGATTTTGGGCGTTTATTTTCGGTTCATATTTTAAGCGGGAAATGGCGGCATTTTAAGGGATGCGCCAAAAGAGAAAGGGCCGCCGTCCATGCGGCGACCCTTTCCGAGTTCCAAGGAGATGGGCCAGTTAGGTTACAAGCCCAATCAAAGTCATGATTTCCAAGGGGTTGCCCTAGTAATCACGCCCTCCGACTGTCCCGACACCTCTCTCCAATATCACTCTAGACACTGGATCACCTCCTTTCAAAAGATTGCCGATATAAGGAGCGTGACACAGATTTTGCGATTGTCAAAACATTTTACACCGCGCTTTGCGTCAACTTTCCGACAACCACCCGAAATGGCACAAGTGCAACAGCCGCCATGGCGATTTTCACCAGCCAGTCGGCCACCGCGAGCGAGACCCAAAGCGGCGCGACAGGGCCAAAGCCCAGGATCGGCAGCGCCTCACCGGCCCAGGAGACATCGGTGGCGGGGTGGATGAAGGACAGGCTGGCGGCGAAAGCGATCGAGAAGAAGATGCAGGTATCCAGCGTGGAGGAGACGAGGGTGGAGACCAGCGGCGCGCGCCACCAACTGCCCGCGCGAAGGCGGTTGAACACCGCCACATCGGTCAGTTGCGCAGCGAGGAAGGCGAGGCCCGAGCCGATGGCAACGCGCAGGGTGACCAGCGGGCCGAACTCGCCCATGATCTGTGAGCCGATCAGCGAGCAGATCACACCGACGACAAAGCCCACCAACACCACCTTGCGGGCAGCGGCGGCCCCGTAGAGGCGGTTGGTCAGGTCGGTCACCAGAAAGGCGACGGGATAGGTGAGTGCCCCCCAGGTCAGCCAGGGGCCGAGCAGATATTGCACGAGGATATTGGAGGCAACGACAGTTGCCGCCATGGCGAGAACGCCGGGCAGAAGGTGTCTGGACATGTTTTTTCCGTTTTTTACAAGGTCGCGGAGACTTGAAGCAAGGCGGCGCGATACGCCTGCGCGGGTCTTTCGTCAATCGGAAATGCGATATTCGACGATCTGGGTCGAAAGGAAGAACCGGAAATTGTCATCGGCGATCATGGTCAGACGCAGCCCTTGGGCATCTTGCCAGACAGCGAGCCCTTCAAGGTTGAAATGGGTGCCCAGCTCGGTTTCCAATACGGTTTCCGCGGCACCTTCGGTGGTGAAGCGGCGCACGCGGCTGGCGAAACCGGCCAGCCCGTCGAACTGGCGTTCGAGGATATAGAGCTTGCCATCGGGGCCGAAATCGGCGGCGACGGGCAGAAAGCGCCCCTGTTTGGCGATGGTGAAGGCGCGTTCCCATTGCCCCTTGCCCGAAGCAGGCTTGCGCAAGCGCCAGACCGGGATCGGCTCGCGGCTTTCCAGCCGTCCCTCGGGCAGGGTGTAAAGCGTGCCGTCGGGCGCAATGGCCAAAGCCTCCAGCGCCGAATTGGCCGGCAGCTTGCGGAAGGCCGGGGCCTCGGGCAGGTTTTCGGCGGGGCCATCAAGGCGCGGATAGCGCAGCACGCGCGTCGCCCCCTCAAAGCTGACATAGGCGGTGCCGTCGGCGGCGATGGCGAGGCCCTCGCTATC
>CALKAA010000391.1 GCA_937983495.1 uncultured Gemmobacter sp.
GCGGGCGCTATCGCGTCCACCGGGCGGGCGCTGGCCTCTCGGTCATGGGCTGAGATGGTCTGGCGAGGCGTTCCCACAGGGGCGGCGAAACGCGGTGCGTTTCTTCCTCCGCCCCATGTCGGGGAGGGGATTGCCACTGCCGGGGTCTGACCCTAGCGTGAGGCAAAGGGCAGAGGATGCGACGATGATCGACAAATGGCTGGGGCGCAGTGCGGGCGATCTGGGGCGGGCGATCGAGGCGGGGAAGATCAACCCGGTGGATCTGACCGAAGCCTATCTGGATGCCATCGCCCGTCACCCGGAGGCGAAGCGGATTTACGCCCGCACCACCGCCGATCATGCGCGCTCCACCGCCGTGGCGGCGGCGGGGCGGCAGCGGGCGGGGACGCGGTTTGGCTTGCTCGACGGGGTGCCGATCAGTTGGAAGGATAATTTCGACGTGGCGGGGGTGGCCTGCGAGGCGGGTTCGGCGCTGCTGAAAGGCCGGGTGCCGAAACAGGATGCCGAGGTGCTGCATACGGCGACGACGCAGGGCCTTGTGTGCCTGGGCAAGACCCATATGACGGAGCTCGCGTTTTCGGGGCTGGGGCTGAACCCGGTGACGGCGACGCCACCTTGCATCAACTTTCCCGATGCGGTGCCGGGGGGCTCGTCTTCCGGGGCGGCGGCCTCGGTGGCCTTTGGCCTCGCCCCGGCGGCGATGGGGAGTGATACGGGCGGTTCGGTCCGCGTGCCGGCGGCGTGGAATGATCTTGTGGGGTTGAAGACCACGCATGGCCGGCTGTCGCTGAAAGGCGTGGTGCCGCTGTGTGAGCGGTTTGACACGGTGGGGCCGCTGGCCTCGACGGTGGAGGATTGCGCGCTGCTGCTCGGCGCGCTGACCGGGCGGCGGGCGGCGGACCTCAAGGGTGCGACGCTGACCAATGCGCGCTTTGGCGTGTTGGAGACGGTGGCGCTGGAGGGGTTGCGCGAGGCGCCCGCCAAGGGGTTTGAGGACAGTCTGACCCGGATGGGCAATGCGGGGGCGGCGATCGAGCATTTCGCTGCGCCCGAGGTGGCGGAGGCCATGGCGCTGGCCGGGGTGCTGTTCACGCCCGAGGCCTATGCGATCTGGGGCGACACGATTGAGGCGGCGCCGCAGAAGATGTTCCCGCCTGTGCTGGAGCGGTTCCGCACCGGGGGGGCGGTGAAGGCCACCGAATATATCGCGGCCTGGCGGCGGCTGGAGGAGCTGCGCAAGATCTGGGAGCGCCGGGTGGGCGGGTTTGATGCGGTGCTGATCCCGACTTCGGCCATTCTGCCGCCCGATATGCAGCGTTTGCTGGATGATCCGGCCTATTTCGCGGCGGAGAACCTGCTGGCGCTGCGCAATACGCGGATCGGCAATGTGCTGGGGCTCTGCGTGCTGACGCTGCCGACCAGCCAGCCGTCTTGCGGTTTGTCGCTGATGGGGCCTGCGATGCAGGAGGAGCGGCTGTTGCGGCTGGGTGCTGCGGTGGAGCATGTTTTGGGGTGAGATGGCCCTATGGCCGAGGCGATTGCCGAGGTCATGCGGGAACGGGGGTAAGTTCGGGCCGGTGGCGAGATGCCACCGGCCAGCGCCCGCCCCGCCATTGGCGGGCGCTTCGCACCCGCCGGGGCAGGCACTGGCCTCTGTTGTGCTTGCTGAAGCGGTCTTGCAGGGCGGGTTCCACAGGGCCGGGAAAACGCGATGCGTTTTCTGTTTCCGGCCCCTTGCGAGCTTGGCCGAGGCCATTGCCGAGGTCATGTGGCAGCGTTGGCGAGTTTGGGGCGAGTGCCCCAAAGGCACTCGGCCAGCGCCCGCCCCGCCATTGACGGGCGCTTCGCACCCGCCGGGGCAGGCTCTGGCCTCTCGGCCTTTGGCTGAAACGGTTTTGCTTACAGGTTCCCACGCGGGCGGGGAAACGCGGTGCGTTTCCTGATCCGCCCGGATGTGCGGTGGCTCGGGGGCAAAAACGCCACAGGGGGCAGCGCACCCCTACAGATAGTGTTGCGTTTTGCTGGACCGGGAAGGACTTGCCCGTTATCCTGATCGGCAACGGGGCGACATGACCCCGAAATGAGGCAGTATCTATGGCGTTTCCTGAGCGGTTCTCGAACCTGCCGGATTATGCGTTTCCGCGTTTGCGGACGCTGATCGACCATCTGACGCCCGGCGGCACGCCGCTGGCGATGACCATTGGCGAGCCGAAGCACGCCATGCCCGATTTCGTCGGCCCCATTCTGGCGGCGAACCTGGACGGGTTCGGGGTCTATCCGCCCAATGACGGAACGCCGGAATTGCTGGAGAATATCGCCGGTTGGGTGCAGCGGCGCTATGGCGTTACGCTGGCCGAAAACCGGCTGATGGTGCTGAATGGCACGCGCGAGGGGCTGTTCAATGCGCTGATCGCGTTGTCGCCGGAAACGAAGAACGGCCAGAAACCCGCCGTGCTGATGCCGAACCCGTTTTATCAGGTTTACGCGGTGGCGGCGCTGACCGTGGGGGCCGAGCCGGTCTATGTGCCCGCCACGGCGGCCACGGGCCATCTGCCGGATTACGCGAGCCTCGCCCCCGATCTGCTGGACCGGGTGACGGTGGCCTATATCTGCTCGCCCGCGAACCCTCAGGGTGCGGTGGCGAGCCGCGACTATTGGAAAACCCTGCTCGCCTTGGCCGAGAAGCATGATTTCCAGATTTTCGCGGATGAGTGCTATTCGGAAATCTGGCGCACGGCCCCGCCGCCCGGCATTCTGGAGGTGGCGCAGGAGGTGGGGGCCGACCCCGAACGTGTGCTGGCCTTCCATTCGCTGTCGAAACGGTCGAACCTGCCGGGGCTGCGCTCAGGCTTTGTGGCGGCGGGGGTGCAAAGCATGATCCGGCTGCGCAAGCTGCGCGCCTTTGCGGGCGCGCCGCTGCCCTTGCCGCTGCAACGGGTGGCGGAGGCCGCCTGGGCCGATGAGGCGCATGTCGCGGCCTCGCGCGCGCTCTATCAGGCGAAGTTTGACGCCGCCGACCGGATTTTTGCCGGCATGCAGGGCTATGCCTCGCCCGAGGGCGGGTTTTTCCTGTGGCTGCCGGTGCCCGAAAGTGTCGAGGATGGCGAGGCCGCCACGATCAAGCTGTGGACCGAAACCGGGGTGCGGGTGCTGCCCGGCGCTTACCTGTCGCGCGAGGCGGGCGGGCAGAACCCCGGCAAGACTTATATCCGCGTGGCGCTGGTCGCCCCGCAGGCCGAAACCGAGCGCGGGCTGAGCCTGCTGCGCGATTGCATTTACGGGTGAGGTGACCGATGGCCCTGTATCAGATGCGTCAACGTGATCCGCTGGTGGACCCGGCCACGCAGGCCGCTTTGGCCCGCCGCGCGCGGGAGTTGATCGGCATTGGCCTCTTGGTGGCGGCGCTGATCTTCACCGCCATGCTGCTGAGCTATTCGCCGGAAGATCCGGGCTGGATGGCGGCCTCGGACAAGCCGGTGAGCAATTGGCTGGGCGGGCTTGGCGCGGCCATTGCCTCGACGCTGATCAATCTGGTGGGGCGGGCGGCCTGGGCCATTCCGCTGATGCTGTTGGCCTGGGGCCTGCGGCATGTGCTGCATCGCGGGGCGGAGCGCGCGGGCAGCCGGGTGGTGTTTGCGCTGATCGCGGTGGCGGTGGCGGCGGCTTTTGCCTCGACCCATGTGCCGGGCGAGGCCTGGGACGCGGCGCATAAGTTCGGCTTGGGCGGCTATTTCGGCGATACGGTGATGGGCACGCTGTTGGGCGTGGTGCCGGTGAAGGCGACCTTTGGCCTGAAGGTGCTGTCGCTGATCATGGGGCTGGCGACGCTGGCGATCTTTCTGTTCGTGACCGGGTTTGACCGCGAGGAGCTGGAGGCGATCAAGCATTTCCTGATGGTGGGGTCGGTGATGACCTATAGCCAGGTGATGCATTGGAGATCGGAAGAGCGTCGTGTAGGGAAAGAGTGTAGATCTCGGTGGTCG
>CALKAA010000392.1 GCA_937983495.1 uncultured Gemmobacter sp.
GGCAGGCCGAGATTCCCGGCGGTGCCGCCGCACAACCGGCTCTGGCCGGGGGGCTTCTGCTGGTCGTCGGCCAGAATGGACAACTTCACGCTTTCCGTTGACGCCAAAGCGGTGTATCGGCAGGCGCTTGACCTGATGTGACGGCCCCCGGAGGGCGCAATGACCTTTACACTCGCCATCGTCGGCCGCCCCAATGTCGGCAAATCGACCTTGTTCAACCGCCTTGTCGGCAAAAAGCTGGCGCTGGTCGATGACCAGCCCGGCGTGACGCGCGACCTGCGCGAAGGCGACGCCAAGCTGTTCGACATGCGCTTCACCGTGATCGACACGGCGGGGCTTGAGGAAGTCACCGATGACAGCCTGCAAGGCCGCATGCGCCGCCTGACCGAACGCGCCGTCGATATGGCTGACATCTCGCTGTTCATCATTGATGGCCGCGTGGGCGTCACGCCTTCGGATGAGGTCTTTGCCGATATCCTCCGCAAGAAGGGTGCCACCGTCATCCTCGGCGTGAACAAGGCCGAGGGCAAGGCAGGCGACGCCGGCGCGCTGGAGGCCTATAGCCTGGGTCTGGGCGAACCCGTCCGCATGTCCGCCGAACATGGCGAGGGGATGGAAGACCTCTATCACCTGCTGCGCCCCTATGCCGAACAGTTCGAGGAACGCGCCGCCGCCGATGCCCCCATCGTCGATGTGGACATCTCGGAGGAGGAGGCCGAGCTTGAGGCCGACGAAAACGCCCATAAGCCCACCGAGAAACGCCCGCTGCAAATCGCCGTGATCGGGCGCCCCAATGCGGGCAAATCGACGCTGATCAACAAGATCATCGGCGAAGACCGCCTGCTGACCGGCCCCGAAGCCGGGATCACCCGCGACGCCATTTCCGTGCGCAACACCTGGTTCGGCACGCCGACCCGGATTTTCGACACGGCGGGCATGCGCAAGAAATCCCGCATCAATGACAAGCTGGAAAAACTCTCGGTTGCCGACGGCTTGCGCGCCGTGCGCTTTGCCGAGGTGGTCGTGGTGCTGCTGGATGTGGAGATTCCCTTCGAGGTGCAAGACCTCCGCATCGCCGATTTCGCCGAAACCGAGGGCCGCGCCGTCGTGGTGGCGGTGAACAAATGGGATCTGGAAGGCGAGAAACAGGAAAAACTGGCCGAGCTGAAAGAGATGTTCGACCGCCTGTTGCCGCAGCTGCGCGGCGCCCCGCTGGTCACCGTGTCGGCCAAGACGGGCAGGGGGCTTGATCGCCTGCATGCCGCCATCCTCAAGGCGCATGATGTCTGGAACCGCCGCATCCCGACCGCGCGGCTGAACTCCTGGCTGGGTGCCATGACCGAGGCCCACCCGCCGCCAGCGCCGGGCGGCAAGCGCATCAAGCTGCGCTACATGACGCAGGTGAAAACCCGCCCGCCGGGCTTTGTCGCCATGTGCAGCCACCCTGATCTGATGCCGGAAAGCTATCGCCGCTATCTGGTGAACGGCTTGCGGGATCATTTCGACATGCCGGGCACGCCGATCCGCGTCACTTTCCGCAGTCAGGGCGACAAGAACCCCTACAAGAACGCCAACAAGTTCCGCACCCCCTCGCGCCTGCGCAAGCATATCGAGGGCCGCAAGGACTGATCCGATTTTTCGCAGAAAAATCGTAGTCCCGGATTTTCACCGAAAATCCGGGCGCTTGCCTGTCACGCCTCGCGCCGGAAGGCGGTGGGCGATTTGCCGACCTGATGCTGGAAGGCGCGGGTGAAATAGGCGGGCGAATTGAAGCCCAGGCTCTCGGCGATGATCCCCACCGGCAGGGAGGTTTCCTTCAGCAGCCGCCGCGCCTCAAAGATCAGCCGGTCATGCAGCAGCGCACTGGCAGGCCGCCCGCAGGCCTGGCGGCAGCAGCGCGTCAGATGGGTCGGCGTCACGCCCAGTTGCGCCGCAAATTCCGCCACCCCGTTGCCAGATCGAAAATCCCGCTCCAGCAGCGCGGTATAGCGCGCCACCAGCCGCTTGGCCGCATCGGGCCGCGCCTCCGGGCCTGCCTTGGCGATCTGCCGTTCCAGCCACACGCCCAACAGCCCCAGATGCGCCTGCGCCGCGCGCTCATGCGCCGGGCTGTCCGAGGCGAGTTCCCGCCCGATCGCATCCAGCGTCACATTCAATTCCTGCGCCGCAAAGGTCTCGCGGATGCGCAGGTGATGGGGCGCATCAGGCAGGGCCACCGTGCAATCGCGTCCGAAAAAAACAGCCGTGCCAAAGACCTGCGGCCCGACCTCAAAGCCATGCATGACGCCGGCCGGAATGAAGATGGCATTATGCGCCGTATATCCCCGCGTCTGCCCCGCCACGGTGATGCGCCCTTGCCCCTTGGTGAACCACAACAGGCAGGCCTCGGAATAGGCGCGCATCGCCTCCACCCGCCAACGGCCCCCGGCGGCAAGGCGGGGCACGGCCACGAGGCGAAGCTGTGATTGCGTGGGTTGGTCTTGCATCGGTGTTCCAGTCAGGGGTTGCCGCTTTCGGCCAGAAAGGAGGGAAACAGGCGCACTCGTCAGACTATGACGAGATAAGCCGGTCAAACCACACAACCCAAGCGAAAAAATGGCAGAAAATGACAAGTCGGGAGCAGGGCCCCCGCTTATCCCGAACTTTCTGCACGCCTGTGGATAACTCGCCGCTCAGCCCGGCACCACCGCTTGCCAGTCGCCCATGCGCGACCGGAACCAGGTCCGCTGCCGCTTGGCATATTGCCGCGAGGCGAGCTTCGCGGCCTCGACCGCTTCCAAAAGCCCGATTTCACCCCGCAGATGCGCCACCAATTCCGGCGCGCCAATCGCCCGGGCCGAAGGCCGCAGGGGCTGCCAGAAGGGCAGCTCCGCCCGCGCCTCCTCCAAAGCGCCCTGATCCATCATCAGGTCGAATCGCCGGTCGATCCGGTCATTGAGCCACGCGACACCGGGCCGGAACACGAAAGCCGCACAATCCGCGCGCGGCAGCAGGGGCGGCGGCGTATCCCGCTGCCAATCCGCCAAACCCCGGCCGGTGGCGCGCAACACCTCCCAGGCCCGCTGCACCCGCGCCAGATTGGCCAGATCGGTCTTGGCCGCCGTCGCCGCATCCAATCCCGCCACCATCGCCGCCGGGTCACCCAGGCGCAGCGCATCCGCCTCTGCCCGCACCTCCGCCGGAATTTCCGGCACCTCTGCCAAGCCTTCCGTCAGCGCCGTGAAATAAAGCCCGGTGCCGCCCACAATCACCGGCCGCACCCCCTCGGCCATGATCCCGCGCACCGCCCGCAGCCAATGCCCGACCGACCAGGCCTCGTCCCGCCCGACATGGCCATAGAGCCGGTGCGGCAACGCCGCCTCCTCTGCCGCCGTGGGCCGCGCCGTCAACACGCGCCAGCAGCCATAGACCTGCAAAGCATCGGCATTTACGATCACGCCGCCCTGCGCCGCCACGATCTCCATTGCCAGCGCCGATTTGCCACTCGCCGTGGGCCCCGCAATCAAGACCGGCTGCTCTGCCGAAACCCGCCCCCAAACCACGCCCACGCCCCCGTTTCATCTTGGCTCAAATATCCCGGGGGTGCGGGG
>CALKAA010000393.1 GCA_937983495.1 uncultured Gemmobacter sp.
GCCACGCGGCCGACACCAAGCTGGTCGGGCCGGCCTTGCGCGAGATCGCCAAGCGCCATGCCGCCCGGGCCGACGTCGTCGACTACCTGGCCGGCAAGATCGTGTCCGGCGGCACGGGCGTCTGGGGGCCAATCCCGATGCCGCCGCAGGCCCTGTCCGCCGATGATTCGCGCACAATCGCGCGCTGGATCGCAGACGGCGCGAAGCCCTGACGTCCCCCTAGAGTCCCCCTAGAGACCCGTTCGATACCCAAGGAGATCCCTGATGAAGACCCGACGCGAGATGCTGTCGTCCGGCGCGAAGCTGGCGGCATTGATGGCCTCGGTGGGCCTGTTGCCGGCGACGGCCATGGCCGACTGGAACAAGGTGGCCTTCGACGCCAAGACGCTGGCCGAGGCGGTCAAGGGCCTGGGCGGCGGCGCCCCGGTGGCCAGCAAGGACGTGACGATCACCGGGCCGGACATCGCCGAGAACGGCGCGGTCGTGCCGGTGGGGGCTTCCACGACGCTGGCGGGCGTCAAGCAGCTCGCGCTGATGGTCGAGAAGAACCCGAACGCGCTGGCGGCGGTGTTCAACGTCACCGATGCCGTCGAGCCGAGCGTCTCGACGCGCGTCAAGATGGGCCAGTCGTCCAACGTGTTCGCGGTGGCGATCATGAACGACGGCAAGGTCTACTACGCGCAGAAGGAAATCAAGGTCACCCTCGGCGGCTGCGGGGGCTGAGTCCGGGCCCCGGAGCCGGCCATCGAATCCGGATCCGAGCCGCATCAACCGGCCAGGACCGCCAGCGCGGCCTCCTGCCGAACGAACCTCACCCCTCACCACCGAATTCCCAGGAGCAAGACATGGCAGACCCGATGCGCATTCGCGCCCAAGTCACCGGCGACAAGGCCACCGTGCGTGTGCTGATGAGCCACGAGATGGAAACCGGCCAGCGCAAGGACAGCGCGGGCAAGACGATCCCGGCCTGGTTCATCCAGGAGGTCACGGTCGCCCACAACGGCAAGAACGTCCTGACTGCCCAGTGGGGCCCGGCAGTGTCGAAGAACCCGTTCATGCAGTGCGTCGTCAAGGGCGCGAAGGCGGGCGACAAGATCGCCGTGACGTGGGTCGACAACAAGGGCGACAAGCGCACCGACGAGGCGACGGTCTCCTGAGACCCGCTGCTCTCCTTGACTGCGGCCGGCCGAGGTCGGCTGAGCGGTTCCCGTCAGGGGCCGTCAGCCGGCTGCTGCCAAGGTCTGGCGATCCGATGACAACACGCAGGAGACAACACCCGATGAAACACCTCATCACCTCGGCTGCCGTGGCGGCGCTCGCCTTCGCGAGCGTCGGGACCGGCTTCGCGCAGGACGCCACGAAGGGCATCGAGGAATACCGCAAGATGCTCGAGGACGGCAATCCGGCCGAGCTGTTCGAGATGAAGGGCGAGGAGCTCTGGAAACAGAAGCGCGGGCCGAAGCAGGCCTCGCTCGAGAAGTGCGACCTCGGCAAGGGGCCCGGCGTCGTCAAGGGCGCCTTCGTCGAGCTGCCCCGCTACTTCGCCGACACCGGGCGCGTGCAGGATCTGGAGTCGCGGCTCGTCACCTGCATGGGCACCCTGCAGGGCTTCAACGAGGAAGAGATCAAGAAGACCCCGTTCGGTCGCGGCGAGATGGCCAACGTCACGGCGCTGGCGACCTGGATCGCCACCGCGTCGCGCGGCATGCGCTTCAACCTGCCCACGGCACACCCCGAGGAGCGGCGCTTCTACGAACTGGGCAAGCGGGCCTTCTTCTACCGCGCAGGCCCGCACGACTTCTCCTGCGCGGCCTGCCATGCCCAGGAAAACATTCGCATCCGCCTGCAGGACCTGCCCAACCTGACCAAGAACCCGGGCGACGGCGTCGGCTTCGCGGCCTGGCCTGCCTACCGCGTCTCGAACGGCCAGATGTGGAGCATGCAGCTGCGCCTGAACGACTGCTATCGCCAGCAGCGGTTCCCCTATCCCGGTTTCGCGTCCGACGTGACGATCGCGCTGGGCTCGTACATGGGGATCAACGCCAAGGGTGCGGCATCGATCGCGCCCGCCATCAAGCGCTGACACCCGGAGGACTCCGATGCACAAGACCCATGCGATCCTGGCCGCAGCGGCGGCCACTGTCCTGGCGGGCTGCGCGAGCGGCCCGTCGCCGGCCGAGCTCGATGCGCAGGCCAAGGCCATGATGATGGCCAACTTCCGCGATCAGGGCATCGCGAAGGCGGACCGCCTGAAGCAGGACCTCGGGCAGGCGGCCTGCTCGTCCGACAAGCCGCCGGCCGACAGCGTGGCCAAGGAGATCGAGGCCGCGGCGCTGGCGTCGATCCAGTGGCCCGCCGGCGGGCAGTACTTCGGCGACTGGACACGTGGCGAGCGACTGGCGCAGAGCGGCCGGGGCATGACGTGGACCGACACGTCGACGGCGACCAAGGACAATGGCGGCAACTGCTACAACTGCCACCAAATCGACAAGGCCGAGATCTCGCACGGCACCATCGGGCCCAGCCTGTGGAACTACGGCAAGATCCGCGGCGTGAAGGACGTGACCGACCCCGCCTCGGCCGCGATCATCCAGTACACCTGGGGCAAGCTGTGGAATAGCAAGGCCTACACGGCCTGCTCGAACATGCCGCGATTCGGCCACATGAAGCTGCTCGACGAGGGGCAGATCCGCGACTTGATGTCATTGCTGCTCGACCCGCGGTCACCCGTCAACCAGTGACACCTGCCCGAGCCCGGCCCGTGCCGGGCTTTTTCCGATCCCGAACATAAGCCGACACTTATCATGAGCTTGAGCAAGCGCGAATTCCTGCAGGTGCTGTCCGCGGCGGCGGTGGCCGGCATGGGCCTGGCGCGTTACGAGGACGCCGATGCCGCGACGGCCGAGAAGGGCCTCTACGACATCCCGCCGCTGGGCACCGGAGCCGGACACGTCAGCCTGCTGCACATGACCGATTGCCACGCGCAGCTCAAGCCGATCCACTTCCGAGAGCCCAGCGTCAACCTGGGCATCGGGTCGATGCGCGGGCAGCTGCCGCACCTGGTCGGCGAGCACCTGCTGAAGGCCACCGGCGTCAGGCCCGGCACGCCGCTGGCGGCCGCCGGGGCGGTGGATATTTCTGGTGACCAATGCCGGTGGTCCGCCGCCGGGCCTGTGGAGCGATTGGGAGCGCGAGGATTTTATCCGCGCGCTGGATGCCAATATGCTGACGCCGATTGCGCTGATGAAGGCGCTGCTGCCCGGCATGATGGCGCAGGGCTGGGGGCGGGTGATCAACATCACCTCGGCCTCCGTGCGGGCCCCCATCGGAGTGCTGGGCCTGTCGAATGCCGCGCGTTCGGGCCTGACAGGCTATGTGGCTGGCACCGCGCGGCAAGTGGCCCCGCATGGCGTCACCATCAACAACCTTCTGCCCGGTATCCATGACACCGACCGCGCCACTGCGCTGGATGGCGGGGTGGTGCAGGCGCAGGGCATCACACTTGAGGAAGCCCGCGCACAGCGCATGGCGACGATCCCGGCGCGGCGCTATGGCACAGCGGCCGAGTTCGGTGCCGCCTGCGCCTTCCTCGCCTCGCAACATGCGGGCTTCATCGTGGGGCAGAACCTGCTGCTGGATGGCGGGGCCTTCCACAGCACGGTGTGAGGCTTGCTTGTGCGGGGGCAGGCTGCTAACCGCATATCCGATGGAATTGCTCGGATAGACCCGTGACTTTGCCCCCCCGCCTTGAGATCCAGTCGCTGACCCGCAGCTTCGGCGCGCGGCCTGTGGTGGATCAGGTCTCGCTCACCATCGCGCCAGGGCAGGTGACCTGCCTGCTCGGGCCTTCGGGCTGCGGCAAATCCACCACGCTGCGCATGATTGCCGGGGTGGAGACGCCGGATGCCGGGCGCATTCTGATCGACGGGGCCGAGGTCTGCGGGCCGGGCCGGATGCTGCCCCCCGAAGCGCGCGGCATCGGGTTGATGTTTCAGGATTTCGCGCTGTTCCCGCATTTGACCGTGGCGCAGAATGTGGGCTTTGGTCTGCGCGGCGAGCGGGAGTCGCGTGTGAAGCGCGTCTCGGAACTTCTTGAAAAGGTAAGCCTTTCTGGATACGGGGCCAAGCACCCGCACGAGCTTTCGGGCGGCGAGCAGCAGCGGGTGGCGCTGGCGCGCGCCTTGGCCCCGCGCCCGAAGCTGATGCTGATGGACGAGCCGTTTTCCGGCCTCGACAACCGGCTGCGCGATGGCATCCGGGACACCACGCTGGCGGTGCTGAAAGAGGAAGGCGCGGCGGTGCTGCTGGTGACGCATGAGCCGGATGAGGCGCTGCGCATGGCGGATGAAATCGCCCTGATGCGCGGTGGCCGAATCGTGCAGCGTGGATCTCCCTACAATGTCTACAACAGTCCGGCAGACAAGGCGGCGGCAGCTTTCTTTAGCGATATCAATGTGATCCGGGGCGTTTCTCATGGTGCGCTGACCCAGACGCCCTTCGGGGCCTTCCTCACGCCCGGCCATGGTGATGGCGCGGCGGTGGAGATCGTGATCCGCCCGCAGCATCTCAAGATCGACTTCGACCGCGCCGGGCGTGGCCCCAACCCAACCCCGCAAGATGGCACGCCGGCGCGCGGCACAGTGGTGCGCGCGCGCTTTCTGGGGCGCGAAAGTCTGGTTGAGTTTTCAATGGATTATGAGGGGGCGACCCTCACCGCTGCCGTGCCGGGCGTGTTTCTGCCCAAGCCCGGCACCGTGCTGTGGCTCATGATCCGGCGGGATCGCTGCTTCGTGTTTCCGGCCAGGTCGTAAGCTCGGCCTCGATCCGGGCGCGGTAATCGGCAAGACTGCGGCCCGGCTCGTCAGGGAAGCGCTCGCCGGTATCCTGCACCGCCACGATCCGATCCACCCGGAAGGCGCGAAAATCGCCGCGCGCCTCGCAAAAGGCGGCCAGTGTCCAGACCCGCCCCCAGAATTCCAACTGCAAGGGGCGGATGTCCCGAAAACTTTCGTGGTTTTGAATGTCAATGTAAGTAATTGAAAGGCGATGTTTTTCTCGAATTGCTGCGCGAATGGTCGGCAGATGTGGGGCCGCCCGCGCCGTCTCGTCGCCGCTATAGACAAACAGCTCGTCCGGGTCCGGCTCGGCCGTCGCGGGTGTCACAGCGGCAATCTTGGAGGCCAGCGCCCGCGCCGCCCGCGCCAAGCCCGGATCGGCCCCTTCGGCCACCAGCCGCGCCACCAGTCGCAGCGCCTCCATCTCGGCGCTGGTCAGGATCATCGGCGGCAGGGTGATCGGCGCGCGCAGGATGTAACCCACCCCGCGCTCGCCCTCCAATGGCAGGCCAGAGCCCATCAGCGTCGCCATGTCCCGCCAGATGGTGCGAACCGAAACCTCAAGTTTTTCAGCCAGTTCCGAGGCGCGGTGCAAGCGGCCGTCGCGCAGGATCTGGATGAGTTCAAACAGGCGGTCGGTGCGGCGCATGGCCCATGCTGGCCTGTTGGCGCTCAGCCGTCAACCGCCATCGTGGCAACCAGCCGGTGATGGCTCATCGCCACGCTGTCCGGGCGGATCGCCGCCATGAAGCCGGCAAAGGCCGGAGCTGCGATGACACCTGCCGCGGCTTGTTCGGCCTGCTGACGGTTGCACCACAGCACGAGATCGGTCCAAGCGCCGTCATCGGCGCGGATCAACTGCCGCGCCAGAAAGCCGGGCTGCGCAGAAATCAGGGCGCGCGTGCTTTCAAAAAGCCTCACAAACTCTTGCTCTGAAACGGTTTCATCAGTTTGGAAGCGCACCACTTCCAGCACGGTTGCGGCGAAGGGAGATGTATTTGGCATGGGAAACTCCTTTGTCATGCGAGGGGCTTTCTGACAGAGGGCAACTGACATATACCTGTCAGCAAGAACGCAGCCGCGGCTGCGTTTCGCATTGCACCGAAAGGTTCAAGGCGTAAGGGTTTGGGCAATAAATGGCGCCGCATCGGCGCGGCACATGAGGAATGTGGATATGTTCAACAATATCGGTCTTCCCGGCATTCTGCTGATTGCGGTGGTGCTTCTGGTCCTGTTCGGCAGAGGCAAGGTCAGCTCGCTGATGGGTGAGGTTGGCAAAGGGATCACCGCCTTCAAGAAAGGCGTGAAAGAGGGCGGGCAGGAGATTGAGGATACCGCCCAGACGGTGCGTGACGTGACCCCGGCTGCCGACAAGGACGCCGACAAGACCCCCGGTGCGGGCAAGGTCTGAGGTCGAAAGGGAGGTCCGCCATGCTGGACATCGGCTGGAGCGAGCTGCTCGTGATCGGCATCGTGGCGCTTGTCGTGGTGGGCCCCAAGGACTTGCCGCGCATGTTTCACACCCTGGGCCGGTTTACCGCCAAGCTGCGTTCCATGGCGCGGGAATTCTCCTCTGCCATGAATGACGCCGCGCGGGAGACCGGGCTGGACGAAGTGCGCCGCGACGTGAGCGACATCGTGTCCAAGCGCAGCCTTGGCCTCGATGCGCTGGAAACGGCAGCCGAGAAATTCGAGAAATGGGATCCGGCAAAGCCGCGGGCCGCGGTGTCGGCTGCGGCGGTTGCGGCGGCCACCGCCTCGGAGATTGCGGCGGATGAAGGCGCGCATGAGGAACCTCTGCCCGCAGAAATGCCTGAAAAGAGCAAGACATGACCGAAGAGTCTCTGGACGATACCGCCGCGCCGCTGGTCGAACATCTGGCAGAGCTGCGCAACCGGCTGATCTGGTCGGTCGTCAGCTTCGTGGCGGCAATGTGCGTGGTGTTTCCCTTTTCGGTCAACGTCTTCAACTTTCTCGCCCGACCGATCTGTGATGCGCTGGCCGCCAATGGCCAGGACTGCATGTTGCAGTTGATCTCGCCGCAGGAAGGCTTCTTCGTGGCGATCAACATTTCGCTGTTCGGCGGGTTGATCCTGGCCTTTCCGGTGATTGCCTTCCAGCTGTGGCGCTTTGTCGCACCGGGGCTCTATCGCCAGGAAAAGAATGCGCTTTTGCCGTTTCTGGTCGCCTCGCCCGTGATGTTCTTTCTGGGCGCGACCTTTGCCTATTACATCGTGCTGCCGATGGCCTTCGGGTTCTTCCTGACGTTCCAGCAGCTTGGCGGGGCCACGCCGGATGCGGCAGAGGTGGGCAGCAACCTGCCCGGCATCGTGTTTCAGGGATCGGCGCAGGAATATCTGGGCGTGACGATGAAATTCGTGCTGGCCTTTGGCCTGTGCTTCCAATTGCCGGTTCTGCTGGTGCTGTTGGGCAAGGCCGGGATCATCAGTTCCAAGGGGCTGGCGGCCTTTCGCAAATATGCCATCGTCGGCATCCTGATCCTCGCCGCCGTCGCCACCCCGCCCGATATGATGAGCCAGATCATGATGTTCTGCGCCATCTATCCGCTTTACGAAGTCTCGGTGGTGCTGATCCGCATGATCGAGAAAAAGCGCAAGGCGCAGTTGCAGGCCGAAGGTCTGTGGGATGAAGACGACGAGGACGCGGCATGAGTGACGCGCTGATGCTGCGGATTGCCGAGGCCTTGGAGCGGCTGGCACCGCCCACGCCGCCGCTGCCCGATGTGGGCGAGGCGGAGGCTTTCGTCTGGCATACCGGGCCGGACCGGCTGGAGCCAGTGGCGCAAGTGAGCCGGGTGGATCTGGACCTGCTGGTGGCGGTGAACCGCTCACGCGATACGCTCTTGGCCAATACGCTGCATTTTGCGCAAGGCCTGCCAGCCAACAATGCGCTGCTCTGGGGCGCGAGAGGCATGGGCAAATCCAGCCTTGTCAAGGCGGTGCATGCCGAGGTGCGTCGCCGGGGCCATGATCTGAAACTGGTGGAGCTGTCGCGCGAGGATCTGCCCTCGGTCAGCCGCCTGCTCGCCGTGTTGCGGCAGGCCAAAGCGCGCTTCGTGCTGTTTTGCGATGACCTCTCGTTCAGCCATGATGACCAGCATTACAAAAGCCTCAAGGCCGTTCTGGATGGCGGGCTGGAGGGGCGGCCGGAGAATGTGATCCTCTATGCCACCTCGAACCGTCGCCATCTGATGCCGCGCGACATGATCGAGAATGAACGCTCCACCGCGATCAACCCCGGCGAGGCGGTGGAGGAGAAGGTCTCGCTGTCCGACCGGTTCGGGCTGTGGCTGGGTTTTCATCCGTGCAGCCAAGATGAATATCTGGCGATGATCAACGGCTATTGCGCGGCGCATGGGGTTGAGGTCGCGCCCGATCTGCTGCGGGCCGAGGCGATCGAATGGCAGGCAACACGCGGTGGACGCTCGGGCCGGGTGGCCTGGCAGTTCTTCACCGATCTGGCGGCGCGACACGGGGTGCGGATCGGCGCGTGAGCCATGCCCAAACCGGAGGTCGTCTTGCCGGGGGCATCGAGCCCCCGTCAAGCCGGCTGCCGCGCGGCCATTCTGCAAGGGGGCGCGGGATGACGCAGGTGGAATTTTGGATATTTGAGCCAAGATGAAGGGGGCCAAGATGAAGGGGGAACGGCCGCGCCTTTCCCCCTTTTGGCTTTATTGCAGGTATTTGGTCGGATCGACCGAGTCAAAGCCCTTGCGCACCTCGAAATGCAGGAAGGAGGGGCTGCCTGCGCGCACTTTCGCAATGCTCTGGCCGCGTTTCACCGTGGCCCCCTTGGCGACCGAGACGGCATCAATACCACCATAGACGGTCAGCAGATTGTCGGCATGGCGGATCACCAGGATCGGCACGCCATCGGTGTTCTTGGTGATGGCGGCCACCGTGCCGTCGCCGGCAGCGGCAACGCTCGTGCCCGCGCTGGCCGCGATGTCGATGCCGTCATTGCGGCCCTTGGAATAGCCGCGGATGATCTGCCCCGACACCGGCATGCCGAATTTCGCACCCGAGGCGGTGCTGCGGGTGGCCCCCAGATCCGCCACAGGCTTGGGCGCAGGGGCTGCCGGAGTGACAGCGCTGCCCTTGACCGCGCCGGGGGCGGCGGTGGTGGCACCTGCGGCCACCTTGGGGG
>CALKAA010000394.1 GCA_937983495.1 uncultured Gemmobacter sp.
TGATCCGGTGGGGCGGCTCCGTTGTTCGACCGTTTGGCCGCTTGGGCGACTAAACTTGGTAAGGTGATGCCAAAAAACGCCCGGTCCCGCTGCCGTGGGACCGGGCGTCAGTTTGCCGGAAAAGGGCCTCAGGCGACCTTTTCCAGCGCCACCTCCGGAGAGAGGCCGAGGGCGTGGCACACGTCACGCGTCAGGTGCGGGCGGTTCAGGGTGTAGAAGTGCAGGTCTTCCACCCCTTCCGAGAGCAGCGTGTCGCACAGCTCGGTGCAAAGCGCGACCGAGAGCAGATCCTCGCGCCCGTCGCGCTTGGCCACGGTGAAGGCATCATCGAGCCATTGCGGCACTTGCGCCCCGCAGCGGGCCGAGAATTTCTTGACGCCGGCAAAGTTTTCGATCGGCAGGATGCCGGGGATGATCGGGGCGGTGATCCCCTCTTTGACGCAGAGATCGCGGAAACGCAGGAAGGTTTCGGCCTCGAAGAAGAATTGGGTCAGGGCGGCGGTGGCGCCTGCGTCGATCTTGCGCTTCAGCCAGCGCACGTCTTGCAGCGTGTCGGCGGCATCCGGGTGTGGCTCGGGGTAAGCGCCGACGCGCAGAGTGAATTTGCCGGTGGCAGCCAGGGCCTCGATCAGCTCGACACTATGGGCAAAGCCTTCGGGGTGAGGGGTGAAACGGGTCGCCCCTTTGGGCGCATCGCCGCGCAGCGCCACGATGTCGGTGATGCCATTGGCGGCGTAGGCCTCGGCAATCTCCAGCGTTTCGGCCTTGGTGGCATCGACGCAGGTGAGGTGCGCGGCCACCCGCAGCCCGGTATTCCTGGCAATCGTCGTTACTGCGTCATGCGTCAGCTTGCGGGTGGTGCCGCCGGCGCCATAGGTGACCGAGACGAATTCGGGGGCCAGGGGTTGCAGCATCTGCACCGTTTCCCACAGCTTGAACGACGCATCCAGCGTCTGCGGCGGGAAGAATTCAAAGGAAATGCGCGGTGCAGTCATGGTCGGCTCCTGTTTCGGATGCCCTCTTGTGCCGGAAAATGCGATGTGAGACAAATTCATAATACTCATCATGATTATGAGGGTGTCTCATGTATTTTGACGTTCGCCATCTGCGCAGCATCAAGGCGATCCATGATTGTGGCGGCCTCGCCCGCGCGGCGGATATGCTGAACATGACCCAAAGCGCGCTGAGCCATCAGGTGAAGGCGATGGAGGATCAGGCCGGGATGGAGCTGTTCGTGCGGCGATCAAAGCCCATGAAGCTGTCGGCGGCGGGGCAGCGCATGTTGCGGGTGGCCGAACGGGTGCTGCCAGAGATGGAGGCGCTGGAGGAGGAGTTCCGCGCGCTGCTGGCGGGCAAGACCGGGCGGCTGCATATCACGCTGGAATGCCATGCCTGTTTCGACTGGCTGTTTCCGGTTTTGCAGCAATTCCGCCATGCCTGGCCGGATGTGGACGTGGATATTCGCACCAGCCTTGCCTTTGACGCGCTGCCCGCGCTCGACCGCGAGGAGGTGGATCTGGTGATCTCCTCCAACCCGCTGACCCTGCCGGGGATTACCTTCACGCCCTTGTTCGACTATCACCCGACGCTTGTGGCCTCCAGTCTCAACCCCTTGGCCGCGAAGGACTATATCGAGGCCGAGGATTTTCGGGATCAGACCTTGATCACCTATCCGGTCAGCCGTGACCGGCTGGATGTCTTCACCGAACTGTTGACGCCTGCCCGCGTCGAGCCGCGCCACCACCGGCAGGCCGATCTGACGGCGGTGATCTTCATGCTGGTGGGCTCTGATCGAGGGGTGTCTGTGCTGCCCGATTGGGTGATGCGCGAGGTGCGCCATAACCCGGATTACGCGGTGCGCCCCCTCGGGCCGCAGACCATCACCAAGCGCATGTATGCCGCCACCCGCAGCCCGGATGCGGCGGAACCCTATATGGCGCATTTCCTGCGGCTGGTGCGAACCGAGGCGGTGAAGCTGCAACGCGGTTGACGGAAAGCGGTGCGCATGTAACGCAGGGAACAGCGCAGCGTGTCGGTGTGGGGCAGGGTAGGCCCATCAGCACAACAGGAGTTTTCCATGGGCCGCACCATCCGCTTCAACAATGCCGCAAATACATTCGTGCAAGGCAATTCGGTCGAGAATCGCGAAGTGACGCTGTTCATGCTGGGCGGCAATGACTCGGTGCTGCTGGACCGCGACGATGATTTCGGCGGGCGCAACCGGGTGGATGCAGGCGGCGGGGCTGATACCGTGCGGGCGCTGGACGAAGACGGCAGCCTGATCCTGTTGGGCGGGGGGGCCGATGTCTATATCGGTCAGGGCTTTGGCAGCTTTGCCACCGAGCGCCCCGATACCGTGCGCGGTGGCGGCGGGGCCGATACGATCATCGTGACCACGTTCAAAAGCATCTATACCGGCGATGGCGGGCGCGACACGTTCTTTTCCTTCGGGCAGGCCAACAGCTTTCACGGCGGGGCAGGTATCGACACCATGAGCTATGAGCTGCGTGATGACGATGCCGGTGCGGGCGGGCTTCGGATTGATCTTGGCACAGGGCAGGTGCAGACCGGAGCCAACCGGATCGAGACGCTGCGCAGCATCGAGAACATTATTGGCACCAATTCAAGCGATACGATCTTTGGCAGCGCCGGTGCCAATCGCATCACCGGAAGCGGGGGCGATGACTTCCTGACAGGGCGCGGCGGGGCCGATGTCTTTGTGTGGCGCAATGCGGCCGAGGCCGCCTTCGACGCGCAAAATGGCGATGTCATCCTCGATTTCAGCCAAAGCCAGCGCGACCGGATCGACCTTTCGGGCATCGACGCCGTGGTGGGCGGTGGCAATGATGCCTTTGTGTTTCTGGGCGGCGGGGAGTTCACCGGTCGGGCGGGGCAGTTGCGTTTTGGCGACCGCGAGGAGCTGGGGGATATCGACGGCGATAGCGATAACGATTTTGTCACTCTGCTGTCGGGCGACGTGAATGGCGACGGGGTGGCGGATTTCGGCATCCGCCTGCTGAATGTGAGCAGCCTCAACGCGTCCGATCTGGTGCTTTGATCCGCAGCGCCAGCAGCGCGAGGATGGCGGCCAGATAGATCAGCGGCTCTAGCGCCCAGGCCTTCATCAGCCAGACGAAATGCAGCCCCGCCAGCAAAACGGCGGGGTAGGTAAGCCAATGCAGCCGCCGCCATGCCAAGGGGCCAAGCGCCTTGATCGCGCGGTTGTTGGAGGTGACGGCCAAGGGCAACAGCAGCAGCAGCGCCAGCATGCCCAGAATGATATAGGGCCGTTTCACCAGATCGGTGCCGATCTCGGCCCAGCGGAATTGCAGGTCCAGCGCGACCCAGACGGCCAGATGCAGCGCGGCATAGGTGAAGGCCAGCACGCCGATCTGGCGGCGAAAGCGGATCAGGTTCAGCCCGGCAAAGCGCCGCAAGGGCGTGATCGCCAAGCCGGCGACCAGCAATTGCAAGGCCACCTCGCCCAGCCGGTGTTCGATGGTTTTCACCGGGTCCACGCCCAGATCGCCGGTAAAGATCTGCCCGATCAGCAAGGCGGCAGGCAGCGCCCCAAGCGCATAAACCATCCATGGCTTCACCGGGCGCAGCGCGCGATGGATCGCCTCCATCAATAATCCGCCGCCAGGTCTTGCCCTTTGTAAAGACCCGCCACCTGATCCTCATAGCCGTTGAACATCAGCGTATCGACGCGCTTGGCAAAGAGGCCGCCGCCGATCACTCGCTCTGACGCCTGCGACCAGCGCGGGTGATCCACCGTCGGGTTCACATTGGCATAAAAGCCATATTCGCGGGGTTGCAGCTTTTGCCAGGTGGTTTCGGGCTGGGTAGCGGTCAGGCTGATCTTCACCAGCGATTTCGCGGATTTGAAGCCGTATTTCCACGGCACCACCAGCCGGATCGGCGCGCCGTTCTGCTTGGGCATCGGCTCGCCATAGATGCCGGTGGCCAGCAGGGTGAGCGGGTGCATCGCCTCATCCAGCCGCAGCCCCTCGCGGTATGGGAAATCGAGCAGGCCCGCCGCCACGCCCGGCATCTCCTCGGCCCGGGCAAGGCTTTCAAAGCGCACATATTTGGCCCCCGATTGCACGCCTACCTTCTCCAGCAGCGCGGCCAGCGGCACGCCGTTCCAGGGAATGACCATCGACCAGGCCTCGACACAGCGGAACCGATAGATGCGTTCCTCCACCGTCAGGCCCGCCAGCAAATCCTCCATGGCATAGGTGCCGGGGCGATCCACGAGGCCGTCAATCTCGATCGACCAGGGGGAGGTAGTCAGCGCGCCCGCATAGCGGGCGGGGTCTTCCTTGTCGAAGCCGAATTCGTAAAAGTTATTGTAACTGGTGATGTCTTCCAGCGAGTTGGGCGTGAGGTCTGCTGCCGCACGGGCGGGCAGGGCCCCGGCCAATGACAAGGCCCCCGCACCAGCCAGAAGGGCGCGGCGGTTCAGCCACAGGCGCTTCGGCGTCACATCGGCCCGCGTCAGGCCAAGATTTACATCGGTGTTGCGCGCGGCCATGTCTCTCTCCCTTGCTTGTCCCAAGTCTGGTGCAATTCGGGTAAAGGGCAAGCGGCGTTACATCACGAGCCCGTGTTTCCCAGATCGAGCATCAGCCGCACCAGCGCGGCCTCGGGCGTCTCCGCTCCGCCGTTTTCAACGCCCGCGGCCCAAAGCCCAGCCCCGGCCGCATAGGCACCGGGGGTCAACCCGCCGTGCAGGCATTGGCTGAGATCGGAAGAGCGTCGTGTAGGGAAAGAGTGTAGATCTCGGTGGTCG
>CALKAA010000395.1 GCA_937983495.1 uncultured Gemmobacter sp.
GCCTTGCGGTTCTTCACCAGCTCGCCATAGGCGCGGATGCCCTTGAGGATCGCAGCCCAAAAGCCCGCCTCATGCGTGCCGCCCTCGGGCGTGGGCACGGTGTTACAATAGCTTTGAATGAAACCATCGCGCGCGGGCGTCCAGTTGATCGCCCATTCCACTGAGCCGGGCACACCGTATTTCTCGGTGAAATTCACCTTTCCGGCGAAGGGCTTATCGGCATAGGTCTCGATTTTCTGCAAGCTGTCGACCAGAAAATCGGCCAGGCCACCGGGGAAATGGAAGGTCGCCTCCAGCGGCGTTTCGCCATCATTGATGGCGGTTTTCCAGCGAATTTCCACGCCCGAAAACAGATAGGCCTTGGAGCGGACCATTTTGAACAGCCGCGCCGGTTTCAGCTTCAGCGCGCCGAAAATCTCCGGGTCCGGGTGGAAGGTGACCGTGGTGCCGCGCCGGTTGGGGGCTCCGCCCAGCTTGGCGATCGGCCCCTGCGGCACGCCACGCGAAAAGCGCTGCTCATACAGCTCCTTGTTCCGCGCCACCTGAACAATCAGGCTATCCGACAGCGCGTTCACCACCGACGAGCCCACGCCGTTCAAGCCACCTGACGTGGAATAGGCCTTGTTCGAGAACTTGCCCCCCGCATGCAGCACGGTCAGAATGACCTCCAGCGCCGATTTTCCGGGGAATTTCGGGTGCGGGTCCACCGGCATGCCGCGACCATTGTCGCGCACGGTGACCGAGTAATCCTCATGCAACTCCACCTCGATGCGGTTGGCATGGCCCGCCACCGCCTCGTCCATCGAGTTGTCGAGGATCTCGGCCACAAGGTGATGCAGCGCCCGTTCATCGGTGCCGCCAATATACATGCCGGGCCGCTTGCGCACGGGCTCCAGCCCCTCCAGCACTTCGATGGAGGCGGCGTTGTAGTCGTCGGTTTGACCCGAGAACATGTCGGAGGCCATGGCTGCGCGATTCCTCTTGATGGGCTTTTGGAGGGCAGATTAGACCACCCGACGGGGATGGGCGCAAGCCGCCCTGCGCGGATCAGGCGGGTTCCGCCAGCCGCCCCGCCCACATGGCCTGAAAGGCCGGGCGGGCCTGGGCTCGTGAAAGCCAAGCGGAAACAAGGGGGTAGCCCTGCATCACCGGATGCGCCTGACCATAGCGCACGCATTCCGCCACCATCACATCGGCCACGGTGAAGCGATCCAGCAACCAATCGCGGCCGTTTTTGGCTTGCAGGGCCAGATGCGCTTCCAGTCGCGCCAGACCGCGCGCGAGTTTCACCGCCTCGGCCTCCCGCTCGGCCGCATCCTGCGACATCAGGATGGGCAGGGAATGCGGCTCGATGGCGGTGGCGGCAAACAGCGCCCAATTCTCCATCAGCGCCTGCTCAGCACGGGTCTGCGCCCCAAGCGCCCCACCATGGGCGCGGGCGATATGCAGGCAGATGGCCAGGCTTTCGGTCAGCACCAGTTCCCCCTCGACCATGGCGGGGATCTGGCCGATGGGGTTCACCGCCAGAAATGCCGGGCTTTGGGTGTTCAGGGGCGCATCCGGCGCGCTGGCATCCGGCAGGCGATAGGCCTGAATGACCGGCACATGGGTAAAGGCCAAGCCGATCTCTCCCAACAGCCACAAGGGCCGCGAGGCGCGCGAGCGATAGCAGCCGTAAAGCGTCAGCATCATTCGTCCCTCGCCTGAAGTGTCTGAAGATGTTCGGCAATTTGCACCAGCCGCAGCGGTGTCGGCGTGGGGATTCCGTCACCGCTGTCAAACAGCACCATCTTTTCCTGATCCAGCAGCGGCGCGAAGCTGGGCATCAGATTGCCCTTGGCATCCTTGGTATAGCCCCAGATCTTGCTCATCACCTGCGCCATCGGAACCTTGCCATCTGCGCCAGCCAAGCGGGTCAGATCAGCAGGTTTCCTGCCAAGGCTCGCTGCGACCCCACCATCGCCCCGGCCTTCGATGCCATGACAGCCCGCGCAATAGGTGGCGTAATCCTCGGCCCCCGAGGGCACCGGATCGGGCAGCGGTTTCAGACAGGCGGCGAGCGGCAACAGGCTGGCCAACAGGGCGAGCGGCATCATGCGCATCGGGGAAACTCCTCTTTGCGCCCAAAGAACCACGCCGCCCGCCGGGGCGCAACCGCGATCAGGCCTCGTCCTCTTCCGATGCCTGCCGCGCCCACATGGCGGCATAGCGGCCGCCCTGTGCCAAAAGCGCCTCATGGGTGCCGCGTTCCACCACTTCGCCCGCCTCCAGCACCACGATGCAATCGGCATGGGCAATGGTAGACAGGCGGTGCGCGATGGTGATGACGGTGCGGCCCTGCCCCATTTCATGCAGCGAGGCCTGAATGTCGGCCTCGGTCTGGGTATCCAGCGCCGAAGTCGCCTCGTCCAGCAGCAGGATCGGCGGGTTTTTCAAAAGCGTGCGGGCAATGCCCACGCGCTGTTTCTCTCCGCCCGAAAGTTTCAGGCCACGCTCACCCACGGTGGTGGCGTAGCCATCGGGCAGCGAGAGGATGAAATCGTGGATTTTCGCGGCCTTGGCGGCGGCTTCCACCTCCTCGCGGGTCGCCTCGGGGCGGCCATAGGCGATGTTGTAAAAGATCGTGTCGTTGAACAGCACAGTATCCTGCGGCACCACGCCGATGGCAGCATGCAGGCTGTCTTGCGTGATGTCGCGGATGTCTTGCCCGTCAATCGTCACCGCGCCCCCCGTGACATCGTAGAACCGGAACAACAGCCGCCCCACGGTGGATTTGCCCGAACCCGACGGCCCGACCAGTGCGATGGTCTGGCCTGCCGGCACGTCGATGGTGACGCCCTTGAGGATCGGACGCTCACTGTCATAGGCAAAGCGCACATCCTCGAACCTGACGGTCCCCCCCTGCACGCGCAATGCCGCGGCACCGGGTTTATCTGTGATTTCAGCCGGTTGCGACAAAAGGCCAAACATTTGCCCCATATCGACCAAGGCCTGCCGGATCTCGCGATAGACGGTGCCGAGGAAGTTCAGCGGCATGGTGATCTGGATCATATAGGCATTGACCATGACGAAATCGCCCACGGTCAGCACGCCCGCCTCCACCCCCTGCGCGGCCATGACCATGACGATGACCAGACCGGCGGTGATGATGAAGGCCTGCCCGGCGTTCAGAAAGGCCAGAGACTGCCCGGTTTTCACCGCCGCCACCTCATAGCCCTCCATCGCGCGGTCATAACGCGCGGCCTCACGCCCCGCCGCGCCGAAATAGCGCACGGTTTCAAAGTTCAGCAGACTGTCGATGGCCTTCTGGTTGGCGTCGGTGTCCTGGTCGTTCATCTTGCGCCGGATCGCCACCCGCCATTCGGTGACCTTGAAAGTAAAGGTCACATAAATCGCGATGGTGATGACCACGACGGCCATATATTGCCAGCCAAACAGCACCGCGAACAGCGCGGCGACCATGCTCAGTTCGATGATCAGCGGCCCGATCGAGAACAGCATGAAGCGCAGCAGGAAATCGACGCCCTTCACGCCACGCTCGATGATCCGCGATAGCCCCCCCGTCTTGCGCGTGATGTGATAGCGCATCGACAGGCGGTGAATATGGGTAAAGGTTTCCAGCGCCAGTTTGCGCAAGGCGCGTTGGCCCACCCGCACAAAGATCGCGTCGCGCAATTCGCCAAAGGCCACCGCCCCGAGGCGCGCGAGGCCATAGGCCAGCACAAGACCCACTGCCGCATAGCCCATCAACGCGGCACCAGAGGGGGCATCGCCCGCCAGCTTGTCCACCGCCGCCTTGTAGAAGAACGGGGTGGAGACCGAGATGATCTTGGCAAAGACCAGCATCATCAACGCCAGCACAACACGGCGTTTCACCCAGGTTTCACCCTTAGGCCACAGATAGGGGGCCACGCGGCGCAGGGTGACCCAGCCGCTTGTGCTGGGGGTGTCAGTATCGGCGGAGGTGATCGAGTCGGAAGGACGGCGCATTCGGGTTTCCTTGCCCTTGCCGGTTGCTTGCGCGGCAAGGCTGGGTTACACAGGGTCAATTCAACGTTTCATGAGTAGTTGAAAGATGGAGCGGAGTAAAGTGCTGCAATGCCTGTCGGCGCTGGCCCATGAGGCCCGGCTCGATCTGGTGCGGCTTCTGGTGCCGCGCGGCGATGAGGGGCTGGCGGCGGGCGAAATTGCCCGCGAACTTGGCCTGACAGCCTCGCGGCTGTCCTTCCATCTGGCGGCGCTGGAACAAGCGGGCCTGATCCGCTCGCGCAAGCAATCGCGGCATGTGTTCTACAGCGCCGATCTGGAAGGCATCGGTGGCGCGATTTCCTATCTGCTGGCCGATTGCTGCATGGATCACCCGGAGGTGCTGGCCTGTTGCGGAGCCAGTGCGCGCCATGCCCTGTATCGCGTGGCCGAGGGCGACCTGACACCGCGCAGCGCCGACGATCCTAACCTTTCGGAATCGTGAAAACCTGCCCAGGATAGATCAGGTCCGGGTCTCGAATCTGCGATTTATTGGCCTCGAAGACTTTCACATACATCACACCATCGCCGAAATTCTCGTGCGCGATGCGCCACAGGGTGAAGCCTGGCTGCACGGTGATGCTCAGAGGGCTGTCAGCCTGGGCGGTCTCCGGGCTGACCACAACAGGGGCGGCAGGCGGGGCTGTGGTCGGGGCTGCGGGTTGGCCCGACAGCGCGGCAGGTGGCACCAGTTGCCGAGGTTGCCCCGGAATGGCCTGCGGTTTCAGCGCGGCGGCCAGCGCCTCGGGCGTTTCGCGCAGGAAGGGCGTCTCGAGACGCGCGGTCACCTTGCCATCCGCTCCGATCTGATCGGCGCGCAGGGTGTAAAGGCCGGGCGGCACATCGCGCAAGGTCGTGAACCATTGGCCCGTCGCCGCCGCCAGCACCTCGGCCAGTGGCGCATTGTCCAGGTAAAGCCGCAAGCCCGCCCCGGCTGCGGCCTGCCCTGAAAGCTGCACCGCCCCATCGGGTGTATAAGAGATGGCATCAACCGAGAGCTGCCCCGCGACCCCGGCAGCCGGGGCCTGCAAGACCTGCACGCCCTGATCGCTGAGCAAAAGCGCTTGTGGGGGCTCGGGTTGTGGGGCCTCGGGTTGGGGCGTTTCGGTCTGAGCGGTCGCCTCTACCGGTTTCGGCCCTGCCACCGGTGCCAGTGCCACGGTCTGTTCCGCCACGCGCTCGGGCGGGCCAGCTTCGGCCAGTGACAAAAGGCGCGGCTGGTCAGCGGGCGGCAGGGTGAACATGGCAACGAAATTGCCCTGACTGTCGGCCATCGCGCGCATGGCCTCGGTGCCATCGCCCCGCAGCAACAGGCCGCTCGCCACGAGCTCGTCGAGCACTCCCCGCGGAACCCCCTCCGCCGACACCTCCCCGTCTCGCACCACCAACGGCCCCAGCACGCCGTTGAAGCGCTGCGGCCCTCGCAGTACGGACACCAGCCGCAGCGCATCGGCCGCGCGCCACGAGAGGGTGTCGTAGGCCACGCGCACGAGGTACGCATCGGGATCGGGCAGCTCGTCGCAGATCGGAAGAGCACAC
>CALKAA010000396.1 GCA_937983495.1 uncultured Gemmobacter sp.
CGCCTTGCCCTCACGGCCGATGGACGGCGGCTGGCCGACGCGCTCGCCGCAGGCTTTGGCCAGATCGGCCAGACCCTCGCCAGCCTCACCGGTGCCGATGAGACCGCCGCGCTGCGCATCACCACCACCCCCAGCTTCGCCGCCGGCTGGCTGATGCCGCGCCTCGCCGATTTCCGCGCCCGCCACCCCTCGGTCGATCTGGTCATCGACCCTGCGCCCGAGAATCGCGAGATCGGGCGCGAGGCCGATGTGGCGCTGCGCTATGGCAATGGCCATTGGCCAGGGTTGGAGGCGCGGCTGATCCTGCGCTCCTCGGTCGTGGTGGTCGCCGCGCCGGCGCTGGTGCCGCCAGAGGCGCCGATCGCCCTCGATCACCTGGCAAGCCTGCCCTGGCTGCAAGAGCTGGGCACCAACGAGGCGTCGCAGTTTTTCGACAGCTATGGCCTGCGCCGCCGGGTAGGGGCGGCGCTGATCTCGTTGCCCGGTAACCTGATGCTGGATGCCGCGCGCGACGGGCAGGGGGTGGCCGTGATCGCCGAAGCCTTCGTCGCCGCCGATCTCGCCGCCGGGCGGCTGCGCCTCCTGTTCACCGATTCCGAGCGTGAGGGCTATTTCCTCGTCACGCGCCCCGGCCCGCAACGCGCGCCTCTGCGCGCCTTTTGCCAGTGGGTGATGCGTCAGGCGGCCCAGCCGGGCTGAAAGCGTATAGGCGGTTACAGTTTCGTCGGTTTTCGCGGTCAAACTGTATACGGCATTACCCTGTGACAGCCCGCCGCAGGCGGTGCCGGGGCCGTTTGATTCAGGTCAAGGCGTTGCGGCATGCGGCATGCCATCGAAGATTGTCCGCGCCAAAATGCAGGACACCGGCACCGCAGCCCCATCCTGTTCGCGCGTTTCCTGGGGGCCGCGGTGCCGCGCTTTTTTCTGCGCATTCCTCTCCGCAAGCCCCCGATTTTTCTGCGAAAAATCGCGTTGCGCCTCTATGGTGAAAATGGGCGATATGACGCATGGCGAAGATGTATCGCTGATGCGATTTTTGATGCAGGTCAAGGCAGGGGCCGCGCTCCTGTCGCATATCTGCCGCCAGACCAGCCGCCCGATCAACCGGAGCCCTTCAGTGTCCAGCCAGACCCCCGAACCCTCTCTCTATGCCGCCCGCGAACCCATCTTCCCCCGGCGCGTTAAGGGAACTTTCCGCACCCTTAAGTGGTGGCTGATGGCCTTCATGCTGGGGGCCTACTATGTAATGCCTTGGATTCGTTGGGATCGTGGCCCGGCTCTGCCCGACCAGGCCATCTTGCTGGATCTCGCCAACCGCCGTTTCTTCTTCTTCATGATTGAGATTTGGCCCCATGAATTTTACTTTGTGGCGGGCCTTCTGATCATGGCCGGTCTGGGGCTTTTCCTGTTCACCTCCGCCGCCGGGCGGGTCTGGTGCGGCTATGCCTGCCCGCAAACCGTGTGGACCGACCTGATGATTCTGGTGGAGCGCTGGATCGAGGGCGACCGCAACGCCCGCATCCGCTTGCATCGCCAGAAATGGGATGCCGAGAAGTTCCGTAAGCGCTTGATTAAATGGACAGTCTGGTTCCTGATCGGTCTGGCGACCGGCGGGGCCTGGGTGTTCTACTTCACCGATGCGCCCACGCTTTTGCGCGATCTGGTGACCGGAAATGCCCATCCCATCGCCTATACCACCATCCTGATTCTGACCGCGACGACCTTTGCCTTTGGCGGGTTCTTCCGCGAACAGGTTTGCATCTATGCCTGCCCCTGGCCGCGCATTCAGGCCGCGATGATGGATGAGGACACGCTGACCATCGGCTATCGTGATTGGCGCGGCGAGCCGCGCGGCAAGCAAAACGTTGAAACCAATGGGGATTGTATCGACTGCATGGCCTGCGTGAACGTCTGCCCGATGGGGATCGACATTCGCGACGGGCAACAGATGGCTTGCATCACCTGCGGGCTTTGCATCGACGCCTGCAATGATGTGATGGACAAGATCGGCAAGCCACGCGGCTTGATCGACTATATCGCGCTGACTGACGAAACCCGTGAACGCGCCGGGCAGCCGCCGAAGTCGATCTGGAAGCATGTGTTCCGTCCGCGCACCATTCTCTACACGGTCTTGTGGTCTGCTGTTGGTGTCGGGCTCATTGTTGCGCTGTTTTTGCGGTCGGACATCGACATCAACGTCACGCCGGTGCGCAACCCGACCTTCGTCACCCTGTCGGATGGCACCATTCGCAACACCTATGACATCCGCTTGCGCAACAAACTGGGCGAGGATCATGACTATGCGATCACCCTGACCTCCTCTGAACGGCTCACCCTGCGGTTGGAGGGGGTGGAGGGCAATGTGATCACGGTTCCGGCCAATGACACGCTCTCGGCCCGGCTGTATGTCGAGGCCGTGCCCGATAGCGCAGCCGCGACGCGCGAGCGCACCGAGTTGCGGCTCTGGGTTTCCGACGCAACGCCGCAGCCGGGTGGCAAGGAGGCGCGGGTGCATCACGACACCGTCTTCAACGGCAAGGCACAATAAGGCAGTATAGGGCTGAGCCATGATGGGCTCAGCCCCTCGGTATGGCCGCAAGGCTTTGAAAACCAAAGGAAACGCATCATGGGCGAAATCACCGGACGTCAGGTTTTTGCGGTTACTGCGGGGGCATTCGCGGTCATCATCGCGGTGAATGTCTATATGGCTTACAGCGCGGTTTCGACTTTTCCGGGGGTCGAAGTTCCCAATTCCTACGTCGCTTCACAGCAATTCGAGGCCAATCGTGATGCTCAAGAGGCGCTTGGATGGACTCTGACACCCGAATATTTGCCGGGCGAAGGCGTGGTGCTGCGTTTCACAGATGCCCAGGGCCTGCCGGTGCAAGTGGAGGGGCTGGAGGTTCTCTTGGGCCGGACCACCTCCAGCGCAGAGGATCAGCGCCCCGCCTTCCACCGCGAGGCCGGGGCCTATACGGCAGCCGTCACCTTGGCTCCTGGAAAATGGATGTTGCAAGTCAAGGCTTTAGCCGAAGATGGCACCCCATTCCAGCAGCGGCTTGACCTCTTTGTGAAAGGCTGAGCCATGACCATCGCCGAGCGCCTTCCCGACTATTCCGGGCCAGAACATGCCACAGCCTCGGCCTGTCCGGCCTGTGTGGCTGCCCCTTCGGCGCAAGATCTGGCGCGGCGGGCGCAAGGCGAGGCGCGGCTGATGCTCTCGATCCCGACAGCGCATTGCGCGGCTTGTATTTCCACGGTGGAACAAGCCCTTGAGGCAGTGCCGGGCGTGCAATCGGCGCGGGTCAACCTGACCATGCGCCGCGTTTCGGTTGCTGCCGATCCACAACTGGAGGCCGCGCCGCTGATCGCCGCGCTGAACGGCGTGGGCTATGAGGCGCATGAGCTGGATGCCGGGCTTCTGTCTGCCACCGAGACCGACAAGCAGGGCCGCGATCTGCTGATGCGTTTGGGCGTTGCGGGCTTTTCCATGATGAATGTCATGCTCTTGTCCGTGGCCGTCTGGTCCGGGGCAGGGGAGGCGACGCGCGATCTGTTCCACTGGATTTCCGGGATGATTGCCCTGCCAACCGTGGTATTTGCGGGCCAGCCCTTCTTCAAATCGGCCTGGGCCAGCCTGCGGGCCGGGCGTTTGGGCATGGATGTGCCGATCAGCTTGGCGCTGATCCTCGCCTCGTCGATCTCGGTTTTTGAAACGCTCAATTCCGGCCATCATGCCTATTTTGATGCCGCCGTGATGCTGGCCTTCTTCCTGCTGGCGGGGCGCTATCTCGATCACCGCACCCGCGCCGTGGCACGCTCTGCCGCTGAGGAACTGGCTGCGCTGGAAGTGCCGCGCGCGCTGCGGCTGACGGATACCGGCGAGGAAACCGTGTCGATCACCGATCTGGCGGTGGGTGATCTGGTGCGCGTGCGCCCCGGTGGCCGCATGCCGGTGGATGGCGTGGTGGTGGAGGGCACCTCAGAGGTGGACCGCTCGCTCTTGACCGGGGAAAGCCTGCCGGTCTGGGCTGGGCCAGATACCCGCGTCAGCGCGGGCGAGGTGAACCTGACCGGCCCGCTGACCCTGCGGGTGATGGCGGCAGGCCGCGATAGCAGTCTGCACCGCATGGCCGATCTGGTCGCCGTGGCCGAGGCCGCAAAGACCCGCTACACCAGCCTGGCCGAGCGTGCTTCGCGCGCCTATTCGCCGCTGGTGCATATCTTGTCTTTCAGCGCCTTCGGCTACTGGATGTGGGCCACCGGTGGCGATCTGCGATATGCGGTGAATATTTCGGCGGCGGTGCTGATCATCACTTGCCCCTGTGCGCTTGGCTTGGCGGTGCCTGCGGTGGTGACGGCGGCCAGTGGCAAGCTGTTCCGCAAGGGGCTTTTGATCAAGCATGGCACTGCGCTGGAGCGCCTGGCCGAGGTGGATACCGTGGTGTTCGACAAGACCGGCACGCTGACCATGGGCACGCCAGAGCCGACCAATCTGGGCGAGCATCCCCGCGCCGCGACCGAGGTCGCCATGGCCTTGGCCGAGGCTTCTTCGCATCCGCTGGCGCTGGCGCTGGTGGCCGGGGCGCGGGCTGCGGGTCTGCATCCGGCAACTGTGACCGAGCTGCGCGAGGTGCCGGGTTATGGTGTGGAAGGTCTGTGGCGGGGTCAGGCCGTGCGGCTGGGCCGGGCGGGCTGGTGCGGTGCCGAGGCGGATCTGGGTGTGACGGCGACCTGGCTTTGCACCGGCGAGGGCACGCCGCGCCCCTTCACCTTTGCCGACCGGCTGCGCCCTGGTGCTGCTGAAGTGGTGGCGGGTCTGCTGAAACAGGGCATGGCTGTGCGGCTGGTCTCGGGCGACACGCCGGGTGCGGTTGCGGCCATTGCCGGGCGGTTGGGCATCAGCGAGGTGACGGCGGGTGCCTTGCCTGCCGAAAAGGCCGCGCTGGTGGCCGATCTGACGGCGCAGGGCCGCCATGTGCTGATGGTGGGCGACGGGCTGAACGACACGGCGGCGCTGGCGGCGGCGCATGTCTCGATCTCGCCCGCCACAGCACTGGATGCGGCGCGCACCGCCTCGGACATCGTGCTGCTCGGGCAGGATATGGCCCCGATTTCTGACGCGCTGCGCATCGCGCGGCAATCGACCCGACGCATCCGCGAAAACTTTGCGATTTCAGCGCTTTACAACGTGGTGGCCGTGCCGTTGGCCTTGGTGGGGGCCGCCACGCCCCTGGCGGCGGCACTGGCCATGTCGCTGTCGTCGATCTCGGTCACCCTGAACGCGCTGAGGCTGAAATAATGGAAGTTCTGACCATCCTGATTCCTGTCTCGCTGTTTCTGGGCGGGGTTGGGCTTGTGGCCTTTTTCTGGGCGCTGAAAAAGGGTCAGTTCGACGACCCCCATGGCGATGCCAACCGCATCCTCACCAAGGATTACGACGAACGCCCGAAACCCTAAGCAGGCGTGGCACCAGACCATTTTCTGTTCAAAAATATCCTCGGGGGGTGCGGGGGGCAGACAGCCCCCCGTTACAACGCTGCCGCCAGACGAACGCCCTGATCAATGGCGCGTTTTGCGTCGAGTTCAGCCGCCACATCGGCACCGCCGATGATGTGGCAGGGCAGGCCCAGGGCCTCGATCCCGGCGGCGAGGCTGCGCTCTGGCGTTTGCCCGGCGCAGATCACCACCGTATCCACCGGCAGCAGTTGCGGCGCACCATTCACCGTGATCTGTAGCCCCTCGGGCGTGATCGCCTCATAGCTGACGCCGCCCAGCATCTTCACGCCCTTCATTTGCAAGGTCGCGCGGTGAATCCAGCCGGTTGTCTTGCCCAGCTTGCGGCCGGGTTTCTCGGGCTTGCGTTGCAAAAGCCAGACCTCGCGGGCGGGGGCTTCGGGGCGGGGGCCTTCGGGGGCAAGGCCGCCGGGCACCTCTGCCCGGGCGCCAACCCCCCATTCCTGCCGCCACAGGGCTGCGTCGAGCGTGGGG
>CALKAA010000397.1 GCA_937983495.1 uncultured Gemmobacter sp.
GGTTGGCGGCGGCCTGGGCGATCTTCTCGATCTGCAGTTGCTCGACCTTGTTGCAGCACGGCAATCACCTCGCCGGTGGCGGGGTAGATCACCTCGATCGCCGCCCCGGCCTTGTCCTCGACATAAGCCCCATTGACGAAATGACTGGCCTTCGGTTGTGCCCGCATGGTCACCCCTTTCATGATTGTTTTCCAAGTTCGGTGGTCAGGAACTCCATCACCACCGCCACAGCCGCCGCCGAATCAGGCGGCCCGTCTTTCAGCGCCTCGCGCAGATACACACCGTCGATCAGCGCCCCGAGTGCAGCCGCAACCGCAGGGGCGCGCGGCCCCACCAATAGGCGCAAATCCGACATCAGGTTTGACCGCAGACGTCGCTGATAGACGGAAAGCAGTCGTCTTGCCTCTGTCACGGTCTGCGCCAGCACATAGAAATTGAGCCACGCCCCGACCGCCTCGCGCCGGAAATTGCCGGGGCTGAAGCTGGCCCGAAGGATCGCCTGCAACCGCGCCTCGGGCGCATCCCCGGCTGCGGCCAGTGCGCCCCGCACTTCCGCACCATAAAGCGACAGGATATGACGCATGGCTGCCAGAAACATGTCCTCCTTGGAGCCGAAGTAATGATGCGCCAGGGCCGAGGACATGCCCGCGCGTTTGGCGATCTGGCTGACCGTCACATCCAACGAGCCTGCGCGCCCGATCTCCACGATGGTCGCTTTGACCAGCGCGGCCTTTCGGATAGGCTCCATTCCAAGCTTGGGCATGGCATGTCCGTGAAAAAACTTCTTGCCAAACCGAGCTAGCGCGAAGTTTATTGACTCGTCAATCAACAAAAAGCGCGCAGACGCTTGAGACATAAAACACACGCGAACCACCACAGGGAGACCGCGATGACCAAACTGAAAACTACCCTTCTCGCCTCGGCGGCCATGCTGGCCCTTTCGGGTCAGGCCTTTGCCGCCGGTTGCGACAAGGTGACCTTCTCGGATGTGGGCTGGACCGACATCACCACCACCACCACCGCCGCGCGGCTGGTGCTGGAGGGCCTGGGCTATGATGTGGAAGTGAAGATGCTGGCCGTGCCTGTGACCTATGAGGCGCTGAGCAAGGGCGACATCGACGTGTTCCTGGGAAGCTGGATCCCGGCCCAGATTGGTGCCGTGCAGCCCTATCTCGACAACAAGACCGTCGAGGTGCTGACCACCAACCTGACGGGCACCAAATACACCCTCGCCGTGCCGACCTACCTCTATGACAAGGGTCTGAAAACCTTTGCCGATGTGCCGAAGTTCAAGGACGAGCTGGAAGGCAAGATCTATGGCATCGAGCCGGGCAATGAGGGCAATGGCTATCTGATCAGCCAGACCGAAGCCGGCAAGTCGCTGGAAGGCATGGAAATCGTCGAAAGCTCGGAACAGGGAATGCTGGCGCAGGTTGCGCGGCTGTATCCCTCGGAAAAGGCCGTGGTTTTCCTGGGCTGGGAACCCCACCCGATGAACGCCAACTTCTCGCTGAAATATCTGACCGGCGGCGAGGAATTCTTTGGCGAAGAGGGCGTGGTGAACACGGTGACCCGTGTGGGCTATGCGGCGGAATGCCCGAACACCGGCGCGCTGCTGAAGAACATGACCTTCACCCTGCCGATGGAAAACGAGATTATGGGGGCCATCCTTGACGATGGCGAGGAAGCAGCCGATGCGGTGACCGCATGGGTCAAGGCCAATCCGGCGGTGCTGGAGGGTTGGCTGCAAGGCGTGACCACCAAGGATGGTGGCGACGGTCTGGCAGCGGTCAAGGCGGCCTTTGGTCTCTGATACGACCGGACGACCAGACGGGGGTGGCACCGCCGCCCCCGTCATTTTTGCATGCGCCCGCGCACTTCTCCTGCAACCGAAGACCCTCCTGCAACCCAAGAAAGGCCGCGGATGGACTGGCTTTACAGCAGCGACTGGCTGACAGAATACAAATTGCCCATCGGGAAATGGGCCAAGCAGATCTTCACCTGGCTGAACGAAAATGGCGGTCCGGTGTTTGAATTCCTGCGCTTCATCATGCAGTCGGTGATCGACGGGTGCCTGTTCGTGCTGACAGAGACGCCGCCGCTGCTGATCGTGGCGGCCTTCCTGGGCCTGACCTGGTATATCCAGCGCAGCTGGAAAACCGTGGCGTTGGTGGCGCTGAGCTTTCTGTTCATCCTCAACCAGGGCTACTGGGAAGAGACGATGCAGAGCATGACACTGATTCTGCTGTCCTGCGTCACCTGCATGGGTTTTGGTGTGCCTCTGGGCATCATGGCGGCGCATCGGCCGCGGTTTTACCGCGCTGTCAGCCCCGTGCTGGACATGATGCAAACCCTGCCGACCTTCGTTTACCTCATCCCGGCCATCGTGTTCTTTGGCATCGGCATGGTGCCGGGGCTGATTGCCACGGTGATCTTCGTGCTGCCCGCGCCGATCCGGCTGACCCATCTGGGCGTCAGCTCCACCCCGACCGCGCTGCTGGAGGCCGCCACCGCCTTTGGCGCGACGCCCTGGCAACGCCTGTGGCGGGTGGAACTGCCCTGGGCCCTGCCGCAGATCATGGTGGGCCTCACGCAATCCATCATGCTGTCGCTGTCGATGGTGGTGATTGCGACCATGGTGGGGGCCAATGGCCTTGGCACACCGGTCGTGCGGGCACTTGGCACGGTGGACACGCGCCTGGGCTTTGAATCGGGCTTCATCATCGTGGTGGTGGCCATCATGCTGGACCGTATGCTGAAGGTGACGCGCAAATGACCGCTGTTGAATTTGATCGCGTCTCCATCGTCTTTGGTGACAACCCGCAGGCCGCCCTGCCCCTGATGGATCAGGGCAAAAGCCGGGCCGAGGTGCAGGCCGCCACGGGGCAGGTTCTGGGTGTGCATGATTGCTCGCTGACCGTGAACGAGGGCGAAATTCTGGTGCTGATGGGCCTGTCCGGCTCTGGCAAGTCCACCCTGCTGCGGGGCGTGAATGCGCTCAACCCGGTCGTGCGGGGCGAGGTGCGGGTGTCGGACGGTGACAAGATGGTCAGCGTGACCAAGGCCAACCCCGAGACCCTGCGCCGCTTGCGCCTGTCGCGCATCGCTATGGTGTTTCAGCAATTCGGCCTGCTGCCCTGGCGCACGGTGCGCGAGAATGTGGGCCTGGGTCTGGAATTGGCGGGCCTGCCGGTGGAGGCACGCCGCAAGCCCGTGGATGAGCAGCTGGAGCTGGTGAACCTCACCCCCTGGGCCGAGCGCAAGGTGGGCGACCTGTCGGGTGGCATGCAGCAGCGCGTGGGCCTTGCCCGCGCCTTTGTGACCCAGGCGCCGATCCTGCTGATGGACGAGCCCTTCTCGGCGCTGGACCCGCTGATCCGCAGCAAATTGCAGGACGAGTTGCTGGACCTGCAAGCCCGCCTGAAACGCACCATCGTTTTCGTGAGCCACGATCTCGACGAGGCCTTCAAGATCGGCAACCGGATTGCCTTGATGGAGGGCGGGCGCATCGTGCAATGCGGCACCGCGCGCGAGATCATTGCCAATCCCATCAACGATTATGTGCAGGATTTCGTGGCGCATATGAACCCGCTTTCCGTCTTGTCGGCGGCGGATGTGATGCGGCGCGGGCCGTCCGGCGCGGATCGCGCGGTGGACGCGGATACAGCCGTCAAGGTGGTGATGGAGCTGTTCCGTGACGGCGTGCCGGAACTTGCGGTGACCCAAGCCGGCAGCGTGGTGGGCAGCATCCGCCCCGCCGATGTGATGGGCCGCCTGATCAATCCGCGCGGGATCTGAAACAAGAGGCCGGGGCGCCCCCGGCCTTTTCAATTGGCCCCGCGTCTTCAATTCGCCCTGCGCCTTCAATTGCCCTTGCGTGAGGGCAGGAAAGGCAAGGGCATGACTGGCACCCCCTCCTCCAGCAGCTTGCGGGCCTCTTCGGGCTTGGCCTCGCCGTAAATCGCACGCTCCGGGCTGGTGCCTTCGTGCATGGCGCGGGCCTCGGTCACGAAATTCACCCCGACATATTCCGATTTCGCCTCGATCTCGGCGCGCAGTCGCGCCATGGCTTCCTCGGCCGGGCTGAGCGGCGCGCGCAAATCGGCAGCGGGTTCGGCCACAGCGACCCGGGGGGCCATCAGCGCCTTGTCCACACCGGCGCCGCCACAGACGGCGCAGACCAACAGGCCACGCGCCTTGAGGTCATCAAAAGCGGCAGCATTGGCGAACCAACTGTCGAAATCATGCCCTTCGGCACATCTGAGCGCGTAGCGGATCATCGCCTGCATCCTGTTTCGGTCAGACAGACATGGCCCGCCAATCGGGCAATTTCAACTGTCGAACCGTCAGCCGCCCTGTTCACGCCTCCCGAATGGCGGTCGGCACAAAGGCGGCCAGCAAAGCCTGCAACTCTGGCTCGGCAACCTTCCGGGCGGCCTTTTCGGGTGTGAACCATTTGCGCCGCCGCTGCTTGTGTTCGGGATAGCGGCGAGCCAATGCCTCGACCTGCAAAGGATACACCGCCACACGGCAAGGCAGGGGCAAGCGTTCTTCCCCGATCCCCTTGTCGTAGCCATAAAGCCCAAGGCACTCCGGATGCGCAGCCCCTTCGACCCCGGCCTCTTCCCAGGCTTCGCGTGCCGCAGAGGCCTCGGGGGTCAGCTTGTCGATGGGCCAGCCTTTCGGGATGACCCACCGCCCGGTGTCGCGGCTGGTGATCAGCAGAACTTCGACCCCCTCAACCCCATGGCGCCAGCACAGCGCGCCATATTGCGTGCGCACATCACTGTCGCAAGCCGGAACGGCGGGGGGAAACTCTGCTCGGATCATACGCCTGTCTCTTTCGGTCATGGGTGGTTCTGATGCCACCTCAGTCATGGGGAGGAACAGTCAGCGCCAATAGGCAACAGGCTGCCGCTACTCCCTTTATGAATAATGAAAGCTCCGGGCCGAATTTCAAGCGCAGGCGGGAAATTCGGAGTATTTTCGCGCGGAATTGTGACTTTTCGCGCAGGTTTCCGCCCGGCAAACTTGGCACGCGCCATGCAGGCGGCCCATACACGCGGCATGGTTGACGCGCGGTGTCGAAGCGCTAACTGTGAGGGGGGATGCAGGAGGCATGGTAATGCAAAGGCCAAAGTGGAACCGACGCGCGGTGGTTCTGGGCGGAATGGGGGCTTTTGCCGCCACCGCCTTGCGGGCCGCCGCAGCCCCAAGTTTCCAGTTCGAGGCAATCGACGGCGGGAAACTTGATACTGCGCAATGGCGTGGCAAGCCGGTGCTGGTGGTCAACACCGCCTCCATGTGCGGCTTTGCCCGGCAGTTCGATGCGCTGCAAACCTTGCAAGATCGTTATGCTGATCGCGGACTGGTGGTGCTGGCCGTCCCGTCTGACGATTTCAAGCAGGAATTGGGCAGTGAGGCCGAGGTCAAGGAGTTTTGCGCGATCAACTTTGACCTGACCCTGGCCATGACCAGCATCACCCGGGTTCTGGGGCCAGAGGCGCATCCCTTCTACCGCTGGATGGCCGAACAGCATGGTTTCACCCCTAGCTGGAACTTCAACAAGGTGCTGCTGGGGCCGGACGGGCAGCCACGCGACACCTGGGGCGCACCCGTCGATCCGCTCTCCGCACGCATCACCACGGCCATCGAGGTTGCCTTGACCACATGACGGCTCGCGCATTGGGCCCGCTGTTTCTGGGATCGGAAATCTATCGTGGCTCGTCTTATGGCGCAGGCCATCCTCTGCGGGTGCCACGGGTTTCCACCGTGATGGATCTGGGCCGCGCGCTTGGCTGGCTGCCACCTGAGCGCTACCGAGCCAGCCCGCGTGCCAAGGCCCCGGCGCTGACCCTCTGGCACGACCCGGATTATATCGCGGCACTGGAACAGGCCGAGGCGCTGACACGAGATGGCGTGATGCTGCCAGAGGCATGGCGCAAGCGCTTTGGTCTTGGCACCCTGTCAAACCCCGCCTTCCCCGAGATG
>CALKAA010000398.1 GCA_937983495.1 uncultured Gemmobacter sp.
CCGTCACCTGCCCCGCCGTCAGATCGGCCGACCTGAGCAGCGGAATGCCCGGCAGGACGGTTTCGGGCAGCACGGGCGCAGCCCGGCCGATAAAGGCGGAGGGCAGATTCTGGTTGGATTCGGGCGAACCGGCCAATTGCAAGAGCTTTGGCCCGGCGATCAGCCCGACAAAACCCGCCATCACCGCAACGGGCAGAAAGAACAGGATCCGGTTTGCCATGATGCCCTCACCCTTTTCTCAGACGTGCTTCCGCCGCTTCCAATACCGCTTTCACCGCGCGATAGCGCCAGATCGACCAGCCGACCAGCAGCGCCAGCAGCGCAAGGCTGACCCCGTAAGAGGCCAATACCGCAAAAGCATATTTCCCCAGGTCCGGCATCATTCAAATTTCTCCCGCGCTTCAATGGCTGCCAGGCGCCGCAGACGGATTTCCGTCACCGTGCGCAGCAAGACGAGCGCCACGAACAGCGCCACAACCCCGATCAGGCAGACGATCAGCGGCCAGTAATAGGCGGGGTCGAGCGGGTCTTTCTCGCCCACCTTCATGATGGTGCTGTCCTGATGCAGGCCCTGATTCCAGAACTTCACCGCATAGCGCGACAGCACGGCAAAGACCGAGCCGACGATGCACAACACGCCGGTCAGATCGGCTGCGGTATCGGGGCTCTCCACCGCCTGCCACAGCGCGATATAGCCCAGGTAGAACAGCAACAGGATCAGGAAGGAGGTCAGGCGCGGATCCCATTCCCACCAGGTGCCCCACATCGGTTGCCCCCAGAAGGCACCCGTCGCCAGTGCGATCAGGGTAAACACCATGCCAATCGGCGCGGCAGCCTTGGCGGCCAGGGCCGAGACATGGTGCCGCCGCACGATCCAGACCAGCGAGGCCACCAGCATCATGATCCAGGCATTGATCGCCATCATCGCCGCAGGCACATGCAGGAAGATGATCTTGACGGTGGAGCCCTGCTTGTAATCATCGGGGGTGAAGAAAAAGCCCCAGATCAGCCCGATGGCGAGGCATAGCCCGGCCAAAGGGGCCACCACCGGCAGCAGCCGCGCGGCGGTTTCGCTGAATTTCTTCGGATTGGCATATTCCCAGAGTGACATGGGTCTTGGCTAAATCCTTGCGGGCGACGGGGCAAGGCCCCTCATCGCAGGTTGATACGAAGGGCTAAGGCCGAAGCGAAGGGCAGCGCCGCCATGGCCCCCAAGGTGATAGCGGCCAGCATGGCGAGCGGCACGCCCGTCTCCATGCCCGCAGCCCCACGCTTCACCACCTCGGCCCCGAAGATCAGGGTGGGCACATAAAGCGGCAGCACGAGAAGCGACAGCAGCAGGCCGCCGCGTTTGACCCCGACCACCAGCGCCGCGCCAAAGGCCCCGATGCTGGAGAGCGCAGGCGTGCCGAGTGCGAGCGAGGCGAGCAGCCAGCCATAGCCCTGCCCCGGCAGATGCAACAGCACGCCGAGCAAGGGCGCGGCCAGTGTCAGCGGCAGCCCGGTCACCAGCCAATGCGCCAGCGCCTTCACCGCCACCACGCCCTCCAGCGGGATCGGCGCGGTGGCCAGCAGATCGAGCGAGCCATCCTCGAAATCCAGCGCGAAGATGCGATCAAGGCTGAGAAGGCAGGCGAGCAGCGCCCCGACCCAGAGCACTCCGGGCGCGATTTTCGCCAGGGTGCCGCCCTCGGGGCCGACGCCCAGCGGGATCAGCACGGCGAGCAGCAGGAAGAAGGCGAGGCCAAGGCCGAAGCCCCCACCGGCGCGCAGGGCCAGCCGCAGGTCGCGGATGAGAAGCGCGATCACAGGAAGGCCTCGTCAAAGCCAGGGCTCGCCTGCACCTCACCGCGGGCGCGGAAGGGGGTGAGGTCGAGCAGTTGCGCTTCGGGCAGGCCGAGGTCGATATGGGTGGCGATCACCGCCGCCCCGCCCGCCGCCAGATGCGCCCGCACCACCGCGCCGAACAGCGCGACCGAGGCGGTATCGAGGCTGACAGTGGGTTCATCCAGCAGCCAGATCGGGCGCCCCGAAACCAGCAGCCGCGCCAGCCCAAGCCGCCGCTTTTGCCCGGCCGAGAGATTGGCGGCGCGGCGCTCGCGCAGGGTGGTGAGGTTCATCCGCTCCAACGCCGCCTCCACGCCAGAGGTGCCATGCACGGCGGCCCAGAAGGCGAGGTTTTCGGTGACGGTGAGCGTGGCTTTCAGCCCATCGGCATGGGCGGCATAGGCGATGCTTTCGGGGGGCGCGGAGATGGTGCCGCGCAAGGAGGGCTGCAACCCGGCCAGCGTGCGCAGAAGCGTGGTCTTGCCGATGCCATTGGCGCCACGCAGAATCAGCGCCGCGCCGGGCGCGAGGGCAAAGCCCAGGCCCTCCAGCACGCAGAGGCCGCCGCGCGCCACCGCCAGATCTTGCACGACCAGTTCCATGGCCCCTCTCTAACCCATACCGCCGGCCAAGGCGCTGCGGCATGGTGCATCATCAGACCGGCATCATACGGGAAGCAGCGCCAGCGCCACCCGGCGCCCCTCGCTGAGCAGGACGTTATAAGTGCGGCAAGCGGCGGGCGAGGACATGATTTCAAGCCCCAGCCCCGTGGCCTCCACCGCCTCGCGTAAGCTACGCGGCGGGTGGGCAATCTCGGCCCCCATGCCGAGGAACAGCACATCGGCCTGATCGGCCAGCGCGATCAGGCTGGCGTGATCCTCCAGCCCGGCCCAGGGTCCGGCGGCCCCGGGGGTGATGATGACCGGGCCCTGCAAGACCTTGCCACCGATGCGGAAAAACCCCGGACCATAGCTTTCGACCGGCTGGGCAGAACCAAAGGCGATCTCGGTCAGACGCATGGCTCAGGCCTCTGCCATATCGGCATCCGCGCCCGGCTCGCCCTCGTGCCTGTTGCGGTCAAGCCCCAGCATCAGCACGATGTTCTTGGCCACATAGAGCGTGGAATAGGCCCCGATGAACACACCGAACAGCATGGCCCCCACAAAGCCCCGGATCACATCGCCGCCAAACACCACCAGCGCGGTCAGCGCCAGCGCCGTGGTGGTCATGGTCATGATCGTGCGCGAGAGGGTTTCATTGGTGGTCAGGTTCATCAGATCGCGCAGCGGCATTTCCTTGAACTTGCGCAAGTTCTCGCGCAGGCGGTCAAAGATCACCACGGTATCGTTCACCGAATAGCCCAGGATGGTCAGCAGCGCTGCCACGATGGTCAGATCGAACTTGAACTGGAAGATGGCGAAAACGCCGATCGTGATGATCACGTCATGCACAAGCGCGGCCACGCAACCGATGGCGAATTGCCATTCAAAGCGCAGCCAGACATAGACCCAGATCCCTGCCGAGGCAGCGGTCACGGCCAGAAGCGCCTTCCAGATCAGCTCGTTCGAGACCTTGGGCCCGACCGATTCGACCGATGGGAAGGTGGCGGCAGAGTCGATCTTCAGCACCGCCTGTTCCACCTCGACGATGGTTTCGGGCGTCACCGCCTCATAGCCTTCCTGCGGGGCGATGCGCAGCATCTTCACATGCTGATCGGCGCGGAACGAGGGGTCGAAAACCTCGGTGATCGAGACTTCGCCCAGACCCAGCTCGTCCAGCGCGGAGCGATAGGTGCCGACATCCACGGATTGCGTGCTTTCCACGCGGATCGTGGTGCCGCCCTTGAAATCCACGCCGAAGTTCAGGCCCATGAAGGCCACCGCCAGCAGCGAGATCACCACCATGGCAATCGAGGCCCCGAAGGTGAGCCATTGCCATTTGAAGAAGTCGATATTGGTCTTTTCGGGAACCAGTTTCAGACGGAATGCCATGGTTTCCCCTCCTCAGACGGTGATGGTCTTCGGGCGACGCCACCCGATATAGATGGAGATGATCGCGCGCGTGACATAGACGGCGGTGAACATCGAGGTGACGATGCCGATGGCGGTGGTGACGGCAAAGCCGCGCACCGGGCCGGTGCCGACAAAGAACATGATCATCGCGGTCAGCATGCCGGTCACGTTCGAGTCGGTGATGGCCGAGAGCGCCTTGTCATAACCTTCGTGGATCGCCACGCGCGGACTGCGCCCGGCGCGCAACTCCTCGCGCATGCGTTCATAGATCAGCACATTCGCATCCACCGCCATGCCCATGGTCAAGACGATGCCCGCGATACCCGGCAAGGTGAGCGTGGCGCCGATCAGCGACTGGATGGCAAACATCAGTGCGATGTTGATGGACAGCGCGATCACGCTGAAGGTGCCGAACAGCCCATAGGAGGCAATCATGTAAAGCGCCACAAGGCCAGCCGCCACCACGGCAGCCATCTGGCCCGCGCGCACCGAATCGGCCCCGAGTTCCGGGCCGATGGTGCGTTCCTCAAGAAAGGTCATCTCGGCGGGCAATGCGCCTGCACGCAGCAGCACGGCCAGTTCGGTGCTGTCCTCCACGCTGAACTGGCCGGTGATGATGCCGCGCCCTCCGGGGATATGGCTTTGGATCACCGGGGCGGAGATCACCTGATCGTCCAGCACGATGGCGAAGGGTTTGCCGATGTTGTTGGCGGTGTAATCGCCGAATTTGCGCGCGCCGGTCGGGTCGAACTGAAACTCCACGGCGGGGCGGCTTCTGTCATCGAAAGAGGGCTGCGCATTGGTCAGCTCCTCGCCGGTGACCACCGGGGTTTTCTCGACGATGTAATAGGTGTTCGGGTCATCCTGCGACGGCAGCAGCGCCTCGCGCGGGCCGGGGCGTGCGCCCGCATCCGAGGTGACGCGCACCACCGGGTTGAAGGTCAGCTTGGCGGTGGTGCCGATCAGCGATTTCAGCTCGGCCGCAGAACCGATGCCGGGCACCTGAATGAGGATGCGGTCATCGCCGATGCGCTGGATGGTGGGTTCGCGGGTGCCGACCTCATCGACGCGGCGGCGAATGATTTCAAGGCTTTGCTGCAAGGTGCGCTGATCGGTGGCCACACGTTCGGCTTCGGAGAGTTGCACCACGATTTCGCCATTGTCGGTCGAAACCTCGATGTCATTCTGCCCCATGCCGGTCAGCGTGGTCACCGGTGATGCAAGGCTGCGCACCTTGGCCACGGCGGCCTCCAGCCCGGCCGGGTTGGAGATGGCGACACGCAGCACACCGTCGGGCGAGGGCTGGCGGCGCACATTGCCGACCTGATCGCGCAGATCCCGCAGGGCGTCGCGCACATCGGGCCACATGCCGTCGATGCGGGCGGCGTAAACGTCAGCGACCTTCACTTCGGCCAGAAGATGCGCGCCGCCGCGCAGGTCCAGCCCCAGCGGCACGATGGCCGAGGGGGCCCAATCGGGCCAGAGCGCCCGATCCGCCGCCTGTTCCGGCGTGGCGATGCCTTCCGGCCTCACCCCACCGACCTCGGGCCCGCGGGCCTTCTCGATCGCGGCCACGGCGTCATTGTGCCGTTCCACCCGGTCGTAAAAGGCATTGGGCAGGGCAAACACCAGACCAAGCAGGCAGAGCGCCCAGATCAGCAGGGTCTTCCACAGGGGCGTATCAGTCATCGCGGCGTATCCAGATTCAGGCGACGGGATCTTGGGGCGTCAAGATCGGGCGCGGCAGACGATCCGGGAGCCTGACGGCCCCCGGCGACATGGCACTCAGGCTGCCGGTTCGGTCTTGTTCATCACCTGCGCCACGGTCGAGCGGGGGCTTTTCACCACGACATTCGGCGCGATTTCCAGTTCCAGAACGCCATCGTCATGCACCTTGACGACCTTGGCAATCAGCCCGCCCTGGGTCAGCACCTGATCGCCGCGGCGCAGCGCCTCGACCATGGCGCGATGCTCTTTCATCTTCTTTTGCTGCGGGCGGATCATCAGGAAATACATGATGCCGAAGATGAGGATCAGCGGAATGAAGCTGCCAAAGGCCGAAGCGGCACCGGCGCCACCGGCGGCCTGGGCAAAAGCGGGGGTCACGAACATGGGGCGTCCTTTGGGTTTTCCGGCCAGGCCGGGGTGGTTTTTGCGGGCATTCCGGCCCAATTTGGTGGCGCACCCTATCCATGCAAGGGGTCAAGCGCAAGGCGGCGCCAGAAAGCACCGCCTTGAACCGTCTTGAGATGACCGGCTCGTGAACGAGGTCAGGCAAAACCCTCCAGCACGATCTTGCCCTTGGTGCGGCCCGTCTCCAGCAGCTTATGGGCCCGGATGAGGTTTGCCGCGGTGATCGGGCCGAAGCGTTCGGCCAGAGTGCTGCGCAACCGGCCCGCCTGAACCAGCGCCGCCACCTCGGCCAGCGCCGCGCCTTGCGCGGCCATGTCCGGCGTCTGGAACACCGAGCGGGTGAACATCGATTCCCAATGGATCGACACCGATTTGCGCTTGAAGGGCATGATGTTGAGGTGATCGGGATCGTCGATCAGGCCAAAGCGCCCCTGCGGCGCGATGAGGTCTGCGATCTCGGCCAGGTGGAGATGGGTTTGCGTGGTGGAGAACACGAAAGCCGGTGCGCCAAGGCCAAGCGCGGCGACTTGGGCGGCAAGGGGCTGGCTGTGATCAAGCACATGATGGGCACCAAGGCTGCGCACCCAATCCGCTGTCTCGGGGCGCGAGGCGGTGGCGATCACGGTGAGATCGGTCAATTGCCGCGCCAGTTGCACGGCGATGGAGCTGACGCCGCCTGCGCCCCCGATGATGAGGACCGCAGGGGCAGCGCCAGGCACCGGCCGCGCCACCTCCAGCCGGGCGAACAGCATTTCCCAGGCGGTGATCGCGGTGAGCGGCAGGGCGGCGGCCTCGGCATCGCTGAGGCTGGCGGGCGCGTGGGCCGCGATGCGGGCATCCACCAGATGATATTCGGCATTGGCCCCGGCCCGCGCGATGGACCCCGCATACCAGACGCGGTCGCCAGGGGCGAAGCCTTGGGCCGCGCGGCCCATCTCCTCCACCTGCCCCACCGCATCCCAGCCCAGCACCTTCCACTGTCCGGCATCGGGGGCGACGGCGCGGCGCACCTTGGTATCGACCGGATTGACCGAGACCGCCGCCACCTTGACCAGCAGGTCATGCGGGCCGGGCTGCGGGCGCGGCAGGGTGATGTCTTGCAGCGCATCCGCACGGTCGAGGGTGCCGGGTTGCGTATAGCCGATGGCTTTCATGGGGGCTCCTATTCGGTTGTCATGCGCCGACCCTGCGCTTACAGTCGAAGATAGGCAATATGCACAAAATCAGCCTATACTATCATAAAGGATAGCATGATGGCCAAGCTCCGCCATTCCCGCTTTGACTGTGCCCCCGGCTGTGCGGTGGAGGCGGCGGTGGGGTTGATCGACGGCAAGTGGAAGTCGATCATCCTCTATCAACTGCTGAAAGGCACGCTGCGCTTTGGCGAGATGCAGCGGCTGATCCCCAATGTGACGCCGCGCATGCTGACCAATCAGTTGCGCGAGCTGGAGGCGGACGGGCTGATCACCCGCACGGTCTTTGCGCAGGTGCCGCCACGGGTGGATTACGCGCTCTCGCCCCTGGGGCGCAGCATGGAGCCGGTGCTGATGGCGCTGAAAGCCTGGGGCGATGCGCATATCGGGCTCTATGGCAAGCTGTCGGCTGGGGCAGTGGTGGCACACGCTATGCCCACGAGATGGAG
>CALKAA010000399.1 GCA_937983495.1 uncultured Gemmobacter sp.
CCAGCACCCGACATAAATGCAAAATGACCCTTGGCTTTTCGCGCCAAGGATCGGCAGGCTTAAGGCACTGTTATCGCTTGCACGTTCAACAGTGCTTGTCGTTGGATGCAGGTCTTGGCGCGGTGACAGTGTGATCCGTGCCGGGCGCTGGCTTGTGTGGGGGCCTTTGTGCCCGGCTTTCGGGCGATCTGAGCGGTTTGGGGTCTCATCTCCTGTCCGTTCTGCTGCCCGGCCCTGGACATGCCCCCCAGAATGACGGCTCCGGCCATGAGAAACGTCTCCGGTCAAGCCCATCAGCCTGCCATGCGCAGCCCCTCAAGGGCCGAGACCGGCAGCGCCATGGCAGCCACTTCGGCGCTGCGCCCAAGGTGCAGATCAATCCGCCAGAAACTGGGGCAGATCGGGGCCCAGGCGCGCCAGGTCAGGTCAAAGCGGATACCATCGCGCAGGTCCAGATGCAGCCCGTCCAGATGCAGCTGGGCCTGCACCTCTCGGCCGTCGGTGAACGAGAAGGTGGCATAGGGCGCAAGGTCGGGCAGGTGGAAATCCAGCAGCGCACCATCGGGCAGCAGCCCATAGGCCTGCACTCGATCCCCCGGATGCAGATAGCCCGGCACCTGCAAACCCTCCGGGGCCGACTGGTAGAACCGATAATCGAAATCGAGCGGCAGCAGCGGGTGGTGGTGATCTTGCCAGGCCTGATCATAGGTGCCTGCATGGGCAGACCGCGTTGCGGCCCAGGGCGCGATGGGCCCCATCCCTTCGGGCGGCGGCGGCTGGGTTGGTGTGGCGTCAAAAGGCGCTGTTTCAGAAAAAATCTGCGCCGCAGGCAGGGTGAGTTTCTCTGAGGTGTAATCCGGATGGATCACCCCCGCACCAATCGGGTTCCTCGGGTCCACAGTGCCGTCGGGATCGCCGATCACGCGCCCGCCTGTGGCCAGACGCCAATCCAGCGGCACATGGTCGACCATCGGGGACGCCCCCAAGCGCCATTGCCCGTCATGTGCCCAGTTGCGCGGCCCCGTGGCCAGCAGATGTTTTTCCAGCACAGCCCCACGGCCGGTCACCCGCAGGCCCGCGCGCAGCACAGCCACAGCTTGCGCGCTTTGGATCACGCCCAGAACGGTCACATCGGCCGCCGGTTTGAAGGGGATCAGATCGCCCACCCGCACCAAGGGCGTGCGCTGCGGATCGCCTTCAAACACATCGGCAAGCACAAGCTCTTGCGTCGGCGTGTAGCGGATCACCCCCTCCACGATCTCGAAAGACCCGCGCGCGGCAATCACCGCCATCGGGCTGCCATCAGGCTTCAACTGTTCGAACCCGATGGCGGCGAGCGGGGTGGTATTGTCATGCAGCATCAGGCAAACGGACTTTCAAAACGTTCCCAAGTCACGCCGTCAAAGCGGTTGAGCGCCTTGGCTTCCAAAGCCCACAAGACACCATCAGCCACATCGACCTTCCAGACCGGCACGGGATCAGCTGCCCCCGGGATGGTGATCTTTTGCAGCCTGTCGCCATCAAGACGGTAGAGGCCGCCATTGGTGTCAGACACGTCACAGATGTAAATCTCCGCGCCAAGGCAGGCCATCTTATAGGCATGGAGCTGCGCCTCGGAGGTTTGCAGGATGGGAGCGAAGCCGGCTGCGGCAGTGCCTTTCAGCACAACGGTCTGTTTGCGCGTGCCGCATATATAGATCGAACCATCTGGTGCCGTGCAAGAACCTGTGAGGGGCACAGTAACGCCACTTGCGATCTTGTGGATACGCTGACCGTCGAAATGCAGCACCCGGCCCTCTGGCCCGGCGAGAACCAGATTGTCATGCCCGGTGCCCGTGAGGGTGTAGAAAGTGGCGGTGTATTCGCCGTAGAGGTTATGAAGGCGAAGATCTTCCTCAAACGGAATGCCGATCAGGGATGCATCAGGAGGCAGCCCTCCCAATTTTTTGGTGAGCTTGCTTATCGACAATGCAAAAGCATCGGCCTTGAAGAAATCCGGGTCCAGCACGGCCCAGTCGCTGTCAGCATCACGCCAGAAGAAATGGCCAGCCCCGCCAATCGCATAGAGCCGGTTGTTGATCGTTGCAATTGTGTCGCCTGACCCATCCAGAGCATGGACGCGATCCTTGTAGGGTTGTTCTTCGCGGAGCGGGAGATCATCGAACAAAACATTGCCGAAGCGCGTGATCGCCACCGCCTGCGGCAAGCCGTGGGGGTGCCATGCCGTAGCGCTTTCCGCAGCATCCTTGCCACGCGCCACATGGCGCCAGATGCCGGTTCTGCAGTCGAACAGATCAAAACTGAAATCGCCGCTCGGCTCCCCCGGGTGGCCGCGCCCGTCAAAGCTGGCCAGAGTGGCAAAACTGTCAGCCGTCACAGCCGTTCCGGTGTAAAAGCTCAATCCTCTGCGGGTCATCCTCTATCCCTTTCTGGCCATTACAATCTTTGCCCGGCGAGCAGTGCATCTCGTGTCGCTTGCGGCAAGGCCCGATAATCCATCACCGCGCGCAAGGCTTGGTCTCCTGCATGCTTGCAAACTGTGCATCAATTGCGGCCGTTGCGGCAGGCAGACAGTCTGGCATCACCGAGACGATGATCCCGTCGCCAATATCCTGGCTGCCCTCCTTGGGAATGGTCATCTGATGAAACTGATCGGTTTATATCCTGCAAAATTCTCAGTCTTATTTCTTGGGTTCTTGGAGAGCATGATGCTCTTGTCCTGTGCTTTATCATCAACGTCCCGTGCGTCGAAGAACCGTACAACACCCGAGGGCAGAATTTCGAACGCGGCCCAGACATAGACGTTTATATTCCTGAAAACGCAATCATCGCCTTTGACCAAGGGAGGCTCGCCGTTCCGGGCTTGCAGAGCTGCCAAAAACTGTCGAGGACTTCCATTGAAGAAAAGGTGACCCTCGAAGCTCAGAGATGTCGCATCACGGGACAGCTGGAAACTTTCGGCCTTGCCGTCCAAGTAATCAATACGAAGCGAAAAGGGTTCCCGATATTCGGTTTTTGAGCGCGAACGAAAGTCGTTTGCTTCTTTCGACGCATCAAGTATCGCCTTCAAGCCTTCCTCGCCAAGATCGGATCGGAGGTCATCAATTTCCTCCTGAGAGAATTCGTAGATGAAGGGCTCGACATCTGGTTTGAGTGGAACTCCATACACATGATTGAACTGGCCGACCTCTACAGAATTCATGCCGAACTCCAGAGAGCCAATTCCATTTAGCGGTTTGATCTCAAGTTCCAACTTTCCTCTCCCTATCTGATAAAACCATGAGCCTTAAGGCATGCAGCATAGGCTTCGGCCTGTGCAAGGCCGGCATCGTATTTGCCGGGGAATTTGCGCCGTATCTCGGCAACGTCCAGCCGGAAGGCAGCATAAACACGTCCTGTGGAAATTAGCGCCCGTCGATCTGCGTACATTGGGCCGTTTACCCCAGCACCATAGGAGTTCGTTGCTTTATGATCCAACGGGTCAATCTTGATTGCCGGTCCCATGGGGTCATCCAAGGGTGAAGTAGACTTTGCCGGCATATGGTGGCTGTCATACCCGTCGCCTGGCGGCTGCTGCATGCAAGCGTGCGACCCCCCAAGAAACGGCGGCGCGCATGCAAGCACCGCGCAAGCGCCAAGTGTGGTCGCAAGGATTCTGGAAATGCGCACATTGTTGGGCGTGGGTCCAGAAGCAGGTGCTGCAACAGCTGCAGCAACCACAGCTTCATATCGCCCCTTTTCTTCCTTATTACCCTTCAATAGGTCTTCAAACGAGCCAGGCCGTGCTCCCGCTTCGGCAGTAATCGCTTCAAGGGCACGTTGACGGATTTCACCTGATGCGGGTATGTTGTCTAGGGGAGATAGAATAGTTCCACTGACAAAGTTATGATTAGCAAAGCCGTATACCCAAGCGAGATAGGCTTCGCCTGGGACATTTAAGTCAAGGCCGAGCGTTTGAGCTGCACTTTCGAGCGCTGCAAGATCAGCGGTCCGATGCCATGCGAGGATCTTTTCATTCAATGCAATCAAAAGGCCGGGCAACCCTGCGGCTCTCACTGCTGCGCCAAAGCCACCTGGTACAGCAGGAAAACGAAAAACCCTGTTCCCGCCAATTTCTATTGTTTCGGTAAAGGCCACTACTTTTCCCCTGGGCTCTGCGCCAATTTAATTGCAGGGGTTGGTTGCCAAACCTCTGTGTTCACCACCCAAGTCAGCTTCCCCACGGTATTCTTGTTGTTCATCCACCATTCATCACCATGGCGGACAGCGGGTTTGCCTTGGATGTTCACCGTAGCGGAATGGCCCTTGGGGTGGCAGGCGGCCCCGACGGTGCCTGAGACCACGCCACCCGATGATCCCGGCGCGTCGCCTTTGGTCG
>CALKAA010000400.1 GCA_937983495.1 uncultured Gemmobacter sp.
GCCGCTGTTGACCATCATCCTGATGACCCTGGCCGTTGACCGCGTGCTGTCAGGATTGACGCAGCTTCTATGGGGCAGCATCGACCGACCGCTGACGATCTTCACCGGAATAGACGCAATCGGTATCCCATCGGTTATCCGCATCGAAGCGTCCAACTTCCTGTTTGAGGGGCAGGTCCGCATTCGCGGCGACCTGCTGGTGGGCTTGGACTGGCACCCCGGCGGCGTGGCCAGCCCGCTAGAGGCCGAGGGCCTGCGCCAATTGGCCGAATATTTCGCAGGCCAGCGCCGCGCTTTCGATCTGCCGCTGGATTGGGGGCAGGGGCTGCAAGGCGCGGTGCGCCGCGCCATGGCCGCCATCGCCTTGGGCGAAACCCGAACCTATGGCGAGATCGCCCGCGCCATCGGCGCGCCTGCGCAGGCTGTGGGGCAGGCCTGTGGGGCCAACCCCTTGCCTCTCCTGATCCCCTGCCACCGCGTGCTGGGCCGCAACAGCCTTGGCGGCTTCTCCGCCCCCGGCGGGGTGGAGGCGAAAGTCTGGCTCCTGCGCCACGAGGGCGCGGCGGGGCTGTTGATCTGATCCATGAGAGAGAGTGCCCGTGCTGATCCGCCCCGCCACACCCGCCGACCTGCCGCAGATCGCGGCGCTGCTGGCGCGCAGCTATCCCGCGCTGATGCGCCCGGCCTATCCGCCCGCGCTGCTGGAAGCCGCTCTGCCAACCCTCACTCGGCCAAACCCCGAACTGGTGGCCTCTGGCCGCTTTTATGTGGCCGAGGCCATGGGCGCTTTGCTGGGCTGTGGCGGCTGGAGCCTCGCCGCGCCGGGGCATGGCGCTGAAACCCCCGGCCTCGCCCATCTGCGCCATTTCGCCGTGGACCCTGCCTCCATTGGCAAAGGTGTGGGCCGCGCGCTGTTCCAACGCTGCACCGCTGAGGCCCGCAGCGAGGGGGCGAGGCACTGGCAGGCCCTGTCCAGCCTCAATGCCGAAGCCTTCTACACCCGCATGGGCCTGACCCGCATCGAGGCGCTCGCGCTCCCCCTTGGCCCAGATTGCGCCTTTCCTGTGCTGCGGATGGAAGGCAATGTCTGAGACCGACCGCATCTGAACGCGCCCCATGGCAGCATGCCTATGGCAAAGCCATCTCGCGGCGGGCTACGCTCAGCCCTGCACAAGCTGACCTGACCCGTCACGATACCAGATCCGCCCGGCTCGGCTGTTCAGGTGCACCCCGCCCACCCATCGGTCAAGGCCATTTTCGGCCACAGCATGACGCTCACCCGCGAGAAAGGCGCGCCCGGCCTCCGTGAGGCGCAGCTTTCGGGTGTGAAACCGTTTGTCCAGTTCGCGACATTCCAGCGCGGGGGCCGCCTGCGCGGGGTTTGCCATCAGCCGGAGGCGCTCGAACAGCACCATATCGCCCGACATTGGCCCCCCATCATCCCCAGTCATCACCGGCGCCACCCATCTGGCGGCATGCTGCCAGCCCTTGCCTGTGGCTTGGTGCAAGAGCCGGGTATCGACCCGGTCGAGCCCCGTCCGCAGATCGGGATAGCACTCCGTGAAGGCTTGTAGCCCGCGATCCAGATAGGGCAGCCCCGGCACCGACAGGCCTGCCCCGGCCAGGTCGAACAGGCGATCCGGTCTGGGCGCACAGATCGCGTGCCAGGCGTCACGCAAAGCCTTTGCCAGATCCGCCGTGCACCCCATGGCCGGCGGCGGGCTTGGGTCTTGCCCGGGCAGACCATCCATCACCCCGACCCATGGACGGTCAGTGGCAAATTGCCGAAAGCGGATCTGTTCGGGCTGTTTGCCCAGCGTGATCGCCAGATCGACCAAGGTCAGCAGCTTCACCTGATCTTGCGCGCAGGGGCCGGCCCAGATTTCAATCTGCCCGGCCTCGGCCATCTGCCGCATCGCCGCCAGCCATGGTCGTCGAAGGGCTGTGCTGCCCGGCAGCATCCGGTGCCAGAACCGATGCCGCAGCCGCAGGAACTGGCTCGGTCGCGCCATGGGTTGCAGAGGACCGAGCGTGAAATCCTCTGGCATATAGACGATGGAGGCGGCCCCCCTCTGTGTGCCACGAGGGGCCATCATGAGCGTCGTGAGGATCAGGGCTTGGGTCATCTCTGCTCCCTTTGTGCCAGACGACTGGGTGGCACCGCGCATCCGCGCGGCTGTCATGTTGCGCAGCGCCTCGCGGCCTGTGTGACCCCGATCGGCCGCGCCATGGCCTGACGTGCCTCTTGCGGCAAGATCACCCGCGCGCGTGCCAGGTCGCTAAGCACGCCATCACGCCGCTGTCGCAGCCGCGTTTGATGGCGCGCACTGTCAACCATGATGGGCTGCCGGACCAAGGCAGCCAGCAGGGCTGCCTCGTGCAAATCCAGTGCTTCTGCGCGTTTTCCAAAGTAGTTTCGCGCAGCAGCGGGCATGCCATGGCACCCTCTGCCAAGATAGACCTGCTGCACAAGAAGGTTCAGGATCTCGGTTTTGCTCAAGGCGCTCCCAATTGCCAAAACCGCAACCCATCGTCGTCGTCCTGATGGTTCGGGAAACCATTGGCTGACGCTATGTGTGATCGGGGAACGCCAAGCTGCCTTTCCGTCGAAAAACTGCCGGTCTTCGGCCATCAGGAACGCCTGCACAATCCACGGGGGCAGGGGCTGCCAGTCCCGGCTTTCCCGTGCATAGGCCGCGCGCAGCGCCTCGGGGGCATAGATCGCGGCAAGGTCGGCGTCTTGCGCCTTGGCCTGGCTCACCCATAGGCAAAGCACTGCTGCGCCAAGCCCCTGCCACAGTCTTTTGCGCCTTGCCATGGCAGACCCCTTCCCCCTTTTGCAGGGCTCAACCTGAGGGTTAGCGTGCGCCGCGTCAAGCTGTTGCGCCTGCGTCGCTTTCGGGCAAGCCTTGGCATTGCCGCCGCGCTATGCGGGGGGAAGGCAGCAGGGGGCGGTTCGTGAGCATCTGGGTTCTGTTGGCGGTGCTGTGCGCGGCTTTTCTGCATGCGCTGTGGAATGCGTTGATCAAGGTCGGCACCTCGCGAGTGGGGGCCATGGTCATTCTTTCGGTGGCCGAGGTGCCCATCGGCCTGGCCGTCGCCCTGCCACGCGCGCCGATCAACCCGGAGGCCTGGCCCTGGGTCATTGCTGCCGGTTGCACGCATTTCTTCTACAAGACCTTTCTGGTCTTTGCCTACGATCGCGGCGATCTGAGCCGGGTCTATCCGCTGGCGCGCGGGGCGGCCCCTTTGGCAGTGGCGCTGTTCGGGGCGGTGTTCCTGTCGGATGCGATCACGGGGGCGCAATATGCCGGGGTCGGGCTGCTGGCCTGCGGCATCGCGCTGATGGCGCGTGGCGTCTTCACCGATGGCGAGAGCCGCCGCCTGATCCCCTTCGCGCTGGGGTCTGCGGCGGCAACGGCCACCTATACGCTGCTGGATGGCCTGGGCGCGCGGGTTTCGGGCGATGCGATCAGCTATGTCGCCTGGGTCTTTGTGGCCGATGGGCTGATCTTCACGCTGGGCAGCCTGCTCTGGCGGGGCGCGGGCGTGGTGCCGCGCGATGGTCGCGCCTGGGTGGTCGGCAGCTTCGCCTCGCTGGCCTCTTATGGCGCCTATGCGATTTCGATCTGGGCGATGACCGTGGCACCGATTGCCGTGGTGGCAGCGCTGCGCGAAACCTCGATCCTGTTTGCCGTGCTGATCGGCTGGCTGGTCTTTGGCGAGAAGATGACCCGCGACAAGGCCATGGCGGCGGTGCTGATCGTGGCCGGGGTGATCGTGACGCGGATGTAACCAGATTGGCCGAGGCAATCGCCGAGGTCATGTGGAAACGCTTGTGAGTTTGGGCCGGTGGCCCAAAGCCACTGGCCTGCGCCCGCCCTGCGTTTCCTGTTTCCGGCCCTTGCGCTTGGTGCATGGCTTTTACGGTGAGCATAAAAGCTGGTGGCTGGCAGGGGGCGGAGGAGGAAGCGCAACGCGTTTCCCCGCCTGTTTGGAGACGGCACTGCAAGACCGTTTCCGCCGACCTGTCAG
>CALKAA010000401.1 GCA_937983495.1 uncultured Gemmobacter sp.
AGCGCGTGACGAAAACCTTGCGCCGCCAGCCAATCGCGGACCAGATCGGCGGCGAAGCCCTGGGCCATGCCGTTCAGGGTGAGGGCCTGCGCTTTTCCCAGTCGAACTTCGGGGCGAATCTGCACATGACGCCAGCCGATAATATTTTGTTTTTCAAAGGAATTTTCACCATCCGCAAGGGCCTGCCACAGGGGCTGCACCGTGGGATCAAAGCTGCCATGGGTGAGGTGGTGCAGGCGATCACAAAGACTGAGCGCCTGCGCCAGCCATGGCGAGGGGCGGGCATGGCCGGTGGTGTTCAGGGCGGTCAGCTCGGACGGGCGGTACAGGCTGAACACGTCCTCGATCTGCGCCAGAAAGGCAGGCAATTTCAACAGGGTAGCATCCGCCCCCGGCCCTGACAGCGAAAGCGCGACATCGGCCCCGAAAGCGCGGCCATGCCATTCGGCAGCCTGTGCGGCGCACGGGAAAAACCCTGCCGCTGCAATGACTTGCAGAAACCGACGCCTTTGCATCACGGGGCCTCCTTCCGCAGGCCCTTGCCGCGCGCAGCCAGGATCAGTGGCACGCATTGCTTTGGGTCATCATGGATGGTCACACAGTCAAGGCATTGAAAACATTCGGAATATGTGACCTTCCCGCTGGGCTTGATGGCACCATAGGCGCAGCGGACCTTGCACAATTGGCAGGGGCTGCCGCAGTCTTTGCGGCGTGCGATCCAGTCGCGGCCGCGCATCAGCCCGCCAATCGCCATCAGCGCGCCCAAGGGGCAGACATAGCGACAGAAGCCCTTGAAGGTGAACAGCCCCAGCACAAGCCAGCCCAAGGCATAGGCGACGAACACCCATTCGCGCTGGAAATGGGTGGTGATCGCGGTCTTGAACGGCTCGATTTCGGCCATGGTGTCGATCTGATCGGGGGCCACAAACACCACCGCGACCAAGCCGGACAGCAGAATATATTTCAGGTATTTCAGATAGTTGTCGGCCCATGTCGAGGGCTCCCACCGGGGCAGGCGCAGGGTGCGGCCCAAGTGATGCGCAAATTCCTGCAAGGCCCCGAAGGGGCAGAGCCAGCCGCAGAACAGCCCGCGCCCCCAGAGGAAAAACCCGACAATCGCGGCGATCCAGACCAGCAGCGAGAAGGGATCGTAAAGCAGATAGGCGAGGCTGCCGCCCTCCAACAGCGTGCGCAGCGTGGCCAAAGGCGTGACGATGGACAATTGCCCCTGCCCCCAGAAGCCGACAAAGCCGGTCATCCCGGCAAGCAGGGCCAAGCGTAAGGGCGTATACACATTGCCCCCCTGCGACGGGGCAAAGGGTAACGGCGTGGACAGTTTCAGCCCTGCGAGGCGGTTCATCCCCGGCCCGAGGGCGACAAACAGCGCGACGAGACCGAGGGACAGCGCGATGAGATCGGGCGCGCGGTTGCGCAGCGCCTCGGCCCAGGGGGGCAGCGGGGCAGAGGTCGCCTCGGGGCGGAGGAAGAACCGCTCGGGCGTGGCATGGGTGAGCGGGAAGGCGTGGCTGCCGGTCTCGGGCTGGAACATGCCGTGGCGACGCTCGGCGATGACACGGAGCTGCCAGTCGCGGGCGGGATCGAAGCCAAGCCGACGGTCGGCGCGCAGGATCATGGCGGTGCCCTCCGGCACGCCGGGCAGGGTTTCAAACAGGAGGTCGGCATCGCGCAGCGCGACGGGCAGGCCGTCTTGCTCGGCGCCCAGCAGGTCGGGGGCGGTGTTGCGCACGAAAGCCTCGCTGACCAGACCATGCCGCCCGGCGTCGATCACCAAGAGCGGTTCGTCCTGCGGGGAGACGGTGAGGAAGCGGTCGAGGTCAGCGAGGCTTTCCGGGGTCAGCACGGCGCGGGCGATGGCCGGGGGGCCGATGTCGACCAGCCAGAGGTCGAGGTAGAGGGCCTCGGGGTCGGGCTGGGGGTCGTCATCGGCCCAGATGGTGCCGGCAAAGGCGGCGTCAACTTGCGCGTTGGTGACACGCAGATTGCGGGCGATGCCTTGAGCGACCAGCGCGGACCAATCGAGGGCCTCGCTATGGTCGGGATCGGGGCGACCGGGGGGCGGGCGGTGCAGGCCCTTCATCTTTTCGCGCGCCACGGCGAGCGTGGCCCCCATGATGCTTTCATGCGCGATGCGAACGGAAGCCGTGGCCTTGGTGACGCCATCGAGATAGGTGATCTCGGACCCGGCACCCGCCCCATAGGGCACGCCGACGGCCATGGGCGTGGTGATCGACAGGCCCCGATATTGTTCGAGGAATTTGCGCAACGGCGCCTCGCCCAGACCGGAGACGAAGATCGGCTCGTTATGCCCGATCAGCCGGACATCGAGAAAGCGGCCATCAAGATCGAGCATGACCAGCATGTTGAGCGGCGCGCCGGAAAAGCCGGGCAGCGGCGCGAGCGGTTCGGTTTCAAACACATAACCGGCCTCGGCCCCGCCCGAGTTCAAAAGCTGCCAGACGCCTTGATCGTTCACTGGCTGGCCAAGGGCATAGGGCGGCACGATCAGCGGGGCGAGGGCCTCGCCGGTGAGCGGCGCGGCATGGCCCATCCCGGCGCTGAGCGCGAGGAGAAGGCAAAGCGTTCTGGCGAGCATGCGGATCATGGGGGAAGCCTAGCCGGGGCAAGACCGCGCAGAAATCCGACGAAAGTCGGGGGGCCCTTGGGCGGGGTGCGGCTGTTAGGGTGGCGGGATGATGAAACGGCCGATCCTGATTTACACCCTGTCGCTGCTGGGCTTTGCGCTGTTCTGGGCCGCTTTGGCGGCGTTGCGCGGCGATGCGCGGATCTTGCCGGGGCCGGGCGAGGTGCTGGGCGTGCTGTGGCAAGAGGCGGCGAGCGGGCGGCTGTGGCGGCATCTGGGGATGACGCTGTGGCGGATGGCGGCGGCCTTTGGGCTGGCCATGGTGATCGGCACGGCGCTTGGCCTCTGGCTGGGGCGGCATCCGCGGGCGGAAGTGTGGGCGCGGGTCTGGGTGACGATCTTTCTGAACCTGCCCGCCTTGGTGGTGATCGTACTGTGCTATCTGTGGATCGGGTTGAACGAGGTCGCGGTGGTGGCGGCCGTGGCGATCAACAAGACGGCGATGGTGACAGTGGCGCTGCGCGACGGGGCGCGGGGGCTGGCACCGGGCTTGGAGGATATGAGCCATGTGTTCCGGCTGACGCGCTGGCAGCGGCTGCGCCATGTGCATCTGCCGCAGCTTGCGCCGTTTCTGTTGACGGCGGCGCGGGCGGGCATTGCGATGATCTGGAAAGTGGTGCTGGTGGCAGAGTTTCTGGGCCGATCCTCTGGCATCGGCTTTCAGATTCATCTGAATTTTCAGTTGTTCGAGATTGCAAAGGTGCTGGCCTATGCGCTGGCCTTTGTGGCGGTGATGGTGGTGATCGAGACCGGGATTTTTGCGCCGCTGGAGCGGCGGGTCAGCCGGTGGCGGGGGCCGGATTCGCCGGTTTCGGGCGCCGATAGG
>CALKAA010000402.1 GCA_937983495.1 uncultured Gemmobacter sp.
GCTTGCTGCATGGTCACCCGCTCTGCGTGCCCGCCTCGCCCAGCCTTGAGGCCACCCGCGCCCTGATCGCCGAGGCCGACCAAATCTTGTGTGTCGGCACCGAGATTGGCCCCACCGACTACGACATGTATGTGCGTGGCGGCTTCCCCGATCTGTCGGGGATGATCCGCATCGACCTTTGCCCGCAGCAGCTCGCGCGCCACCCCGCCGCCTGCCGGATCGAGGCCGACAGCACAGTGGCCCTCACGGCCCTCTTGCCGCATGTCACGCCCCGAGTGTCAGACGGCACCGCCCGCGCGGCCACCACCCGTGCCGCCGCGCGGGCCGAACTGCCGGGCCTGCACCCCGCCATGCCGCATCAGTTGCAGATGGTCGAAGCGATCCGCGACGCCCTGCCCGCCGCCCTGATCGTGGGCGACAGCACCCAGCCGGTCTATGCGGCCAATCTGTTTTACGATCACGACAGGCCCGGTGGCTGGTTCAACGCCGCCACCGGCTTTGGCGCGCTTGGCTTTGGCCCCGGCGCGGCCATCGGGGCCAGCATCGCCGCGCCGGGCGTGCCAGTGGTCTGCCTGATCGGTGATGGCGGTTTGCAGTTTTCCGCCGCCGAACTGCGCGTCGCCTGTGACGAGGGGCTGCCGGTGACATTCCTCGTCTGGAACAATGCCGGCTACCGCGAAATTGCCGAGGCGATGCAAGCGGTTGGCGTGCCCGTCACCGGCTGCACCCCCTCGCCGCTGCGGCTGGAGGCCTTCGCCGCCGCCTGCGACCTGCCCTTCACCTCGGTCGAAAACACCCCCGAGGCACTGCGCGCCGCGCTGGCGCAGGGCAGCGGCCCCCGGTTGATCGAGATCCGCGTGGGGTGACGCGCAAGCCCCTTGAATTTGATCAAATCTTGCGGCACAAGCGGGCAACCCTAGGGAGGTCGCCATGCTTGATTCCGCCCCCGACATGATCGCCGGGATTGCCCGCCCGAAGCTCGATGCGCTGAAAACGCGCGAGGCCAAGGCCTATGGAAAGGCCCGCCCCAAGACCCGCGCCGCGCTGGAAAAGGGTGCCTCGCATTTCCTCGACGGCGTGCCGATGCATTGGATGAAAGATTGGCCCATGCCTTTCCCGATGCTGGTGACATCGGCCAAGGGCGCGACCATCACCGATCTTGATGGCCATGAAATCAATGACTTCTGCCTTGGCGATACCGGGTCGATGTTCGGCCATTCGCCAAAGCCGCTCGCCCGCGCCATCCGCGCGCAGGCCCGCCATGGCCTGACCTATATGCTGCCCACCGAGGCGGCACTGGAGGCCTCGCGCCTGCTCAGCCAAACCTTCGGGGATTTCCGCTGGCAAATCGCCACCACGGCGACCGATGCCAACCGCTTTGCCCTGCGGGTCGCCCGCGCGGTGACGGGGCGGCGCAAGGTGCTGGTGTTCAACGGCTGCTATCACGGCACGCTGGACGATACGATGGTCGAGCTGCGGGACGGCAAAACCCAATCCCGCCAAGGGCTTGTCGGGCAATTCGCCGATCTGTCCGAAGGCGCTGTGGCGGTGGAGTTCAACGATCTGGCCGCCGTCGAGGCCGCGCTGCAAACCGGCGAGATTGCCGCCGTTTTGACCGAGCCGGTGATGACCAATTCCTGCATGGTGCTGCCCGAGGCGGGCTTTCATGACGGGCTGCGGGCGCTGACGCGGCACTATGGCAGCCTGCTGATCATTGACGAAACCCACACAATTTCATCGGGTTACGGCGGCTATACGCGGGTGCATTCGCTCAATCCCGATATCTTCGTGGTGGGCAAATGCGTGGCGGGCGGCATGCCCACCGCCGTCTGGGGCCTGCGGGCCGAGGTGGCCGAACGCTTCGCCGCCTATGACGCCGCCCGCGCGCCCGGCCATTCCGGCATGGGCACCACGCTTTCAGCCAATCCGATGCAATTCGCCTGCCTGCGCGCCAACCTGTCCGAGGTGATGACGCTCAAGGCCTACAAGCATATGGAAAAAGGTGCCGAGCGCCTGTCAGCCGGGCTGGCCCGCTCGATCAACCGCCATGGCGCGCCTTGGCATGTTGTGCGGGTGGGCGCACGGGTGGAGTTCATCTGCGCCCCTGGCCCGCTGAAAAACGGGGCCGAGGCCGCCCATGCGCATCAGCCAGAGGTTGAGGCCGCCCTTCACACCGCGCTGCTCAATCGCGGCTGCCTGATCGCGCCCTTCCACAATATGATGCTGGTCAGCCCCGCCACCACCAAGCGCCAGATCGACCGCCTGATCGCCGCTTTCGATGCAATCCTTGACGAATTGTTCTGATCCATGACCGACGTTACCAGCCCCTCCGGCTCCACCCTCGCCGAGGCCGAAGCCTTTCTGGCCGCCCATCCCGAGATCGAGGCCTTTGACATCGTCTTGCACGATGCGAACGGAATTGGCCGGGGAAAGATCATCCGCAGACATGAGCTTTTGTCTTTTTACAAGAATGGCCGCCATTTGCCGATCTCGATCCTCGGGCTCGACATCTGCGGCGAGGATGTGCATGAGACCGGGCTGATCTGGGATCAGGGCGATGGCGATTTGCGGGCCTGGCCGATCCCCGGCACGCTGAAACCCTTGCACAACACCCAGCCCCCGCGCGGTGAGGTGTTCATGTCGATGTATGATCTGGAGGGGCAGAAGATGACCTCCGATCCGCGCCACGCGCTGCAACGGCAGGTCGATCTTCTGGCCGAGATGGGCCTGAAACCGGCGGGGGCTTTCGAGCTGGAATTCTTCCTGCTGTCGAACGAACGCGACGCGCGCGGCAAGATGGTGCCGGCGCGCGATGTGCTGGATGGCCGCCCCTCCACCAAGACCGAGGTCTATTCGGTCGATCACCTGCATGGCATGCTGCCCTTGTTTTCAGACATTTACGCGGCGGCGGAAAAATCCGGCATCAAGGCCGAAACCATGATCAGCGAATATGCCCCCGGCCAATATGAGCTGACGCTGCATTACCGCGAAGACGTGATGCTGGCCGCCGATGATCTGATGCGGCTGAAGCGTATCGTGCGGGCGCAGGCGCGGGCACATGGGGTGACGGCCTGTTTCATGGCCAAGCCGAATGAGGATTACGCAGGCTCCGGCATGCATTTTCATGTGTCGATGCAAGACCTTGCGGGCAACAATACCTTCATCGAGGCCGTCGAGGGCCAGTGGTCCGACACGATCCTGCACGCGCTTGGCGGCTTGCGCGCCACCATGGGCGAAAGCATGCTGGTTTTTGCCCCGCATGCGAACAGCTGGCGGCGGTTCTCGTCGCAATCCTACGCCCCGGTCAGCCCGACCTGGGGGGTGAACAACCGCTCCGTCGCGCTGCGCATTCCGGCCGGTGACATCCGCGCGCGGCGGATCGAGCATCGCCCGGCGGGGGTGGATGCCAACCCCTATCTGGTGGCGGCAACCGTGCTGGCAGGCATTCGCAAGGGTTTGATCGAGAAGATCAATCCGGGCCCAGAGACCACCGGGAATGGCTATGATGCTGGCCAGGATGCACCGCCGATCCCCGCCGATTGGCGCTCGGCCATCGTGGCGGCGCAGGGGTCGGAGTTCCTGAAAGACGCGCTTGGGCCGGACATGCACCGCACCTTCACCGCCATCAAGGCGGCGGAATATGCGCGGGTGGCGCGCACGGTGTCAGAGGTTGATTTCGACCTTTACCTGCACACGGTTTGACGCCCCGCCCCCCTCGTGGCAGAAGGCGCAAAACGGGGGGAACCATGGCGCTTTTGCTGATCCATAGTGGCGGAACCATTGGCATGGGGCCGGGGCCGGATGGCCTTGTGCCGGTGCCGGGCAAGCTGGAGGCGGCCTTGGCGGCGCGGCTGCCGGGGGTGCAGATCGCAACCCATGCCTTTGATCCGTTGCTGGACAGTGCCGAAGTGGGCCCCGCCCATTGGAACCTGTTTCTCGATCTGATCGCGGCGCATCCGGGCGCGGATGTGCTGTTGACCCATGGCACCGATACCATGGCCTTTACCGGCGCGGCCCTGTCGCAAGCGCTGGCGGGCAGCGGGCGGCGGGTGGTCATGTGCGGCTCCATGGTGCCTTTGGGCATGGGCGGCGATGCCGAGGGCAACCTTGATCTGGCTTTGAAGGCGTTGGAAACGGCGACACCCGGCGTCTGGCTGGCCTTTGCCGGGCGGCTGGTCGCGGCGGCGGGCGACATGCCCATTCTGGGCCCCAATTGCTACGGT
>CALKAA010000403.1 GCA_937983495.1 uncultured Gemmobacter sp.
CAGAGGCCGAGGGGGCCTTGCTGACAGCGGCTTGCAGACGGGCCAACGCCTCGGGCGAAGGTTGCCCCGCCGGACGCGGACGCGGCGCGACAAAAGCTGCGGCGTCGTCGTCATGAGCGGCAAAACTGCGTTGCGGCTGTTGCTGCGGCGCAGGGGTCGGGCGGTAAGCGGGCGGCGGCACGTCATCCATCGCGGCTTCTTCCGGCTGCTGGAAGGATTGCGGCTGGAAGTTTTGCTGCTGCGGCTGTTGCGGCGCGTCGAACAGCGCGGCCTGTTGCGGGGCAGGCTGCTGCGGCGCAGGCTGATAGGCTTGCGGTGCGGCCTGCTGCGGAGCCGGTTGATAGCTTTGCGGGGCCGGATTCACCTGCACATTCACCGTCGGACGCGGCGCGACCGGAGCGGGTTCCGCAGGTGCAAAGGTCGGCGCGGCGCTGCCCATGGGGCGGCGCGACGGGGTCTCGGCGCGGTTCGACTGCGAAGCGTCAATGCCAGTGGCCACGACCGAAACGCGGATCGAGCCTTCCATGTTCGGGTCCAGCGTGGAACCGACGATGATATTGGCGTCAGGATCGACCTTTTCACGAATGATATTCGCGGCCTCGTCCAGCTCGAACAGGGTCAGGTCATAACCGCCGGTGATATTGATCAGCACGCCCTTGGCACCGTTCAGGCTGATCTCGTCCAGCAGCGGGTTGGCAATGGCCTTTTCGGCAGCCTGCACCGCGCGATCTTCGCCAGAGGCTTCGCCCGTGCCCATCATGGCCTTGCCCATCTCGTCCATCACCGAACGCACATCGGCAAAATCGAGGTTGATCAGGCCGGGGCGCACCATCAGATCGGTCACACCCTTGACGCCCTGATACAGCACGTCATCGGCCAGGGCGAAAGCCTCGGTGAAGGTGGTGCGTTCATTGGCAAGGCGGAACAGGTTCTGGTTCGGAATGATGATCAGCGTATCGACGACCTTTTGCAGGGCCTCGATGCCCTCCTCGGCCTGACGCATCCGCTTGTTGCCCTCGAACTGGAAGGGCTTGGTGACAACGCCCACCGTCAGAACGCCCAGCTCCCGCGCGGCCTGCGCAATGATCGGGGCCGCGCCGGTGCCGGTGCCGCCGCCCATGCCGGCGGTGATGAAGCACATATGCGCGCCAGCCAGATGATCAACGATGGCTTCGATGGTTTCCTCGGCGGCGGCGGCACCGACCTGCGGACGGGCCCCGGCCCCCAGACCCTCGGTTACCTTCGGGCCCATCTGAATGCGCGAGGCCGATTTCGACTGCTGCAAGGCCTGCGCGTCGGTATTGGCCACGACGAACTCGACGCCCTCCAGTTCTTTCTCGATCATGTTATTGACGGCATTGCCGCCAGCGCCGCCCACACCGAACACGGTGATGCGCGGCTTCAGATCCTGCTGCGGGGAGGTCATCATCAGATTCAAGGTCATCGCAAATCCGCCTGCTTTTTGCTTACGCCGCCAGTTTTTCATTCATTTCCAGCGACCTGCCGCACCTGTCCCGAACACGGAGTCACCGAATTATACTCAATTCTATCCACAGACAGCGCCAAGGTCACGAGAAAAACGCAATTAACCCACAAAATATGGGGGACAAATGCTCTTTCTCGGCGGGATTTCGCCGCGGGCGCAGGATTTGGGGGTTACCAGTTGTCGCGGAACCACTTGAGGGCTCGCTTCAGCGACCGCGCCGGGTATTTCTCGGTCGGGATGTCGAAATCCCACCATTCGTCCTGCGGACTGGTGGCAAAGAGGCACAGCCCCACCGCCGACGAAAATTCCGGCCCTGTCCCCGCCTGCGGCAGGCCCTGAATGCGCAGGGGCCGCCCGAGACGCACGCGCTGTCCCAGGATTCGGGCCGCCAGCATGTCTAGCCCGGGGATCTGGCTTGCGCCACCCGTCAGCACGATCTGCTGGCTGGGCAGGTGATCAAAACCTGCCCCGTCCAGCCTGGCGCGCGCCTCCTCCAGAATTTCCTCGACCCGTGGACGCATGATCCCGATCAGCTCGGTGCGGCTCACCCGGCGGCGGTCTTTCTCCCAATCGCCGCTGTCGCCGCCCATCTCGATCATCTCGCGATCGTCTTTCGACATCGCCTCCACCCCGCCATGCACGCATTTGATGCGCTCGGCCACGGCCATCGGCACTTGCAGGCCCTTGGCAATGTCAGAGGTGATGTGATCGCCGCCCATGCGGACGCTATCCGCATAGATCATGTGTTTCTTGATGAAAATCGAGATGCCGGTGGCCCCGCCGCCCATGTCGATACAGGCCGCGCCCAACTCTTGCTCGTCTTCCACCAGGCTGGAAATGCCCGAGACATAGGCCGAGGAGGCAATCCCCGCCAGTTCCAGATCACAGCGCCGGATGCAGAACAACAGGTTCTGCACCACGCTCGCCTCGACCGACAGCAAATGCATGTCACAGGCCAGACGGTTGCCGATCTGCCCGCGCGGATCGCCCAGACCCGAGCGATGATCCAGCGCAAAGTTCACCGGCTGGGCATGCAGCACCTCGCGCGCCTGGCCGATATCGGGCATGTCGCAAGAGGCCAGCACCCGCGCCACATCCTGTTCGGTCACCACACTGTCGGCCAGCTCGATCTCGCCCGCCAGGCCATAGCTGCGCGGCTCGGCCCCCGAGAAACAGGCGATGACGTGATCGACCCGCACATTCGCCATTTTCTGCGCCGCCTGAACGGCGGTGCGGATGGCGCGCTCGGTCTCGCTCATCACCGCGATCTCGCCAAAGCGCACCCCGCGTGACCGCGTGGTGGCCGCGCCGATGATGCGGAATTGCGATTGCCCCGCCATGGAGCCCACGCCGTCACTGTCGCGGCGACGCTCTGGCCCATCGAAGCGCAGCACCAGACAGGCGATTTTCGAGGTGCCAATGTCCAGAATGGCCACCACGCCCCGTTGCATCGCGGCGCGGCGCATGTTCCGCATGGCCCGTTGGGATTGATAGAGATCGGTCACAGGTCGTTCTCCACGGTGACAATGCCCATGGCGCGGCGCATCTCGCGCAGCGCGGCCGGGGCCAGACGAAGGGTCGGACGCTGCTGATTGCGCAGGTCCACGGTGAGAATGTCGCGGTTCATCAGGTCTTCAGCCTTGTCCAGCGCCAGCAGGCGCTCCAGTGCCCGCACCGGCTCATGCGCGGGCAGCAGGATGCGCTGGTTGCGGTCCAGCACCAGATCCCAGCGGCGTTCGCCCATGCGGATCAGCCCGCGCAGACGTGGCTGCACCGGGCCTGCGGCGGCCACGATGACATGGTCGGCGCAGTGCTCAAGCAGCTTGACGACCTGGGCATCGCC
>CALKAA010000404.1 GCA_937983495.1 uncultured Gemmobacter sp.
TGGTCAGTGACTGGAGTTCAGACGTGTGCTCTTCCGATCTCGGGCACCATGGCGGGCCTGCCGGGCCGCCTCCTGCGCCAGCACCTGCACCACGCCATACAAGGCCGAGGCCGAACCGCCGGGCAGTTTGGAGGCCCGCGCCCCGGTGATGATGCTGGGCCGCAGGATCGACAGCACCCAGCCTTGCAGCCGCGCTGCCTCGGCCAGCACCACCTCGGCGGCATGTTTGCCGCGCTCGTAATCATTGTTGAACCGCGTGACCCCGGTGACCGAGGCCGAAACCGGGCAGTCTGTCACGCCCTGCCCTGTGACATAGGCGGTCGACAGGTAATGCACCCGCGTCACCTGCAAACGCTCGGCCATGGCGGCAAGGGCGCGGGCGGCGGCGACATTGGCCTCCCACCCTTCGGGCGACAGATCCGAGGCAATATGCCAGATCTGGCTCACCCGCGCCGTGTCCAGCAAGGCGAGATCGGCGGCAGACAGGTTGAAATCGGGGGCCGCCACATCGCCTTGCAGCAGGGTGATGCCCGCCATGAGGTCGGCGGCGCTTACATCGCTGCGCCCGGCAGCGTTCAGGGCACGAGCCAAGGCGCGCTCCAGCCGGTCGGCGGCATTGGCACCGCGCGCCAGGGCAAAGACCTTGCCCCCCTCGAAATCGGCGCTGCGCAAAAGCCGCGCCAGAAAGGCAGAGCCGACAAAGCCGGTCGCCCCGGTGATCAGGATCGTCATCGCAGTCTTCCTTTCAACTCAGAGGGTTGGAGTGGGGGCCGGGCAGCCCGAAGGCCCCCCGGCAGCCGGGTGCAGCATGGGTTCGGCGCGAAGCCAGCCGGTGATCAGCTCTGCCACCAGCGCAGGCTCCGCCTCCTCGGGCAGGTCATGGCCCACAGCGGGGATCAGATGCAGGCGGCTGTGCGGGATGGCGGCGGCGAAACCTTCGCCCAAGGTGGGCGGCAACCAGCCATCTTCGGCCCCCCACAGGATCAGCGTCGGTTGCGTCAGGCAGGGCAGCTCCTCGCGCCGGGCGAAGGTGACGGCCTGCATCCGTTCGAACAGCGCCGCGCGGGCGCCTTCGCGCAGGATCATGTCGCGGTAACGCGCCACCAGGTCGGGCGTCACCTTTGTATCATCATGGAAAGCCTGTTGCAGGTTATCCGCCACCACGAAATCCGGGGTGATGTTGCGCAAGGCAGCCCCCAGAACCGGCACGCCTGCCAGTTTCCAGATCAGCGGGCTGTCGGCAGGCAGGCCGGTCGGGGCCACCAGCACCAGCCGGTCAACCTGCGCCGGATGATCCAGCGCCAGCGTCCAGCCGATCTGCCCGCCGGTGGAATGGCCCATCAGGATCACCGGGCCAAGCCCCTGCGCCGTGATGAAATCCGACACCAGCGCCACCAGATCGGGGTTGGTGAAGCCGGTCTCCGGCCCGGCCTCTGACAAGCCACTGCCCGGCAGGTCCAGCGCCACGGCGCGAAAACCCTGCGCCACCAGCGCCGCGCCGATCCCGTCCCAGGCGCCCTGTTCGGCCCCCGAGCCATGGACCATCAGCACCACCGGGCCAGCCCCACGATCGGTGAAATGCAGCCGGTTGCCCTGCACCTGCACCCAATGCGAGGCGGGGGTGGCGTGCCGTGCCACCACCTCGGCCAGCGGCAGATCGGCGCGGTAGCCAGCAGCGTAACCGCCCGCCAGCACCAGCCCCGCCGCGATCAGCGCGTTACGGAAGCGCATGGAACGCCTCCCCCTTCTTCATCGCATAGGCGATATTGGCGCGCAGAATGCGGGCCAGCGTGCCGGGGCTGAGGAACTCGTTCCAGCGCGTCACCCGCCCGATGAACAGATGCAGGCGATGCGCCACCTCGGCATCGGCCACCGCCGCGCGCGAGATCATGCGCTCCAGCAGGTTGGGCGGGCGGCCATTCGAGGCATCCTGGATGAAATATTCGTGCCCCGCCAGGAACTTGCGGTGCTTGCGGCGATACCGCTCCAGCGCCGCCACCGTGGCACTTTGGGCCCCCAGAATCGGGCCAACTTCCTCTGCCAGCCAATCGGCGGCCTGAAAGGCAAAGCCGCAGCCCACCCCCGACATCGGGTCACAAGACATGCAGGCATCGCCCACCAGCGCAAGGCCCTTCCACACCGCAGGGCGCCAGTAATCGTTCAGCTTGCGCATCCCCAGCATCTCGGAGGCGGGCTGCGCCGCCGATTGATCGGGCGCTTCGGGCAGGCCCTTGAAGAACGCCTCCAGCGCGGCGCGGCGATCCGGGGCCCAGGCCTCGTGCTGGTCTTGCGTGACAAAGCTGCACAGCATGGTCAGCCCGTCATCGAACGGATAGGCAAAGCCCATATCGCGCCCGACCTGCCAGAACTGCGCCACCTTGCCGGTCTTCAGCGGCATATCGGTGTAATAGGAGTAATAGACAAAGCGCTGATTGTCGCGGTTGCGGGTGGGCA
>CALKAA010000405.1 GCA_937983495.1 uncultured Gemmobacter sp.
CCGTGCCGATCCAGTTTCACCCTGTCGATGCCGAGGCGCTGGCCTCAGCGCCGGGCCGTATTGCTGTGATCGTGGACGAGAACGGCAAGCTGGGTGCTGCGGGGCGCAAGCTGGACAAGCTGACGCGCGGGGCGCTGGCGCGCTATTTGGCCTCCGAGGCGTTTGCCGCCCTCAAATCGGGCGAAAGCGCTGATCTTGCCTGGCCCGCCGGTTTGCAGGCCGAAGTGGTGCAATTGGTCAAACTGGATCGCAAGGCCGATGCCGGTCTCGCCCGGAAGGCGGGCGGCAGCATCGGGCGCGCACTTGCCAAGGCGGGCACACTGGTATTGGCCGAGGGCGTGAAGCAGGCGGCGGAATTGTCCTTTGGGCTGGCGTTGCGGGCCTATGGTTTCACCGCGCACAAGACGGGCGAGCATCCACAACCTGGCCCGGTCACGCTGATGGTGACCGAGCCTGAGAAAGTGGCTGCCGAGGCCGCACCGTTGGCCGCGCTGGCCGAGGGCGTGTTCTTCACCCGCGATCTGGTGAACGAGCCCGCCAATATCCTGACCACCGATGATTTCGCCGCGCGTCTCGCCGCCATGCACGAGCTGGGGCTGGAGGTCGAAATTCTGGAGGAGGCCGAGCTGGCCCGCCTTGGCATGGGGGCGCTGCTTGGCGTGGGCCAGGGCTCTGAATCGCCCTCCAAAGTGGTGGTGATGCAATGGAAAGGCGGCCAGGAGGGCGAGGCCCCGCTGGCGCTGATCGGCAAGGGCGTGGTGTTCGACACCGGCGGCATCTCGCTGAAACCGGCGGCGGGCATGGAAGAGATGACCATGGATATGGGCGGTGCCGCCACCGTCTCGGGCGTGATGCGAGCCTTGGCGCTGCGCAAGGCCAAGGCCAATGTGGTGGGCCTTGTGGGGCTGGTGGAAAACATGCCCGATGGCCGCGCGCAACGCCCCGGCGATGTGGTGCGTTCGATGAAGGGCGACACGATCGAGGTCATCAACACCGATGCCGAGGGGCGCTTGGTGCTGGCCGATGTGATGTGGTATGCGCAGGACCGCTTCAAGCCGGTGGGCATGATTGATCTGGCCACGCTGACCGGGGCCATCATCATTGCGCTTGGCCATGAGAATACCGGCGTGTTCTCCAACAATGACGCCTTCTGCGATCAGTTCCTGCGTGCAGCCAAGGCCGAGGGCGAAGGCGCATGGCGCATGCCGATGGGCGATGCTTATGATGCCAAGCTGAAATCGCGCATTGCGGACATGATGAATGTGGGCTCGCGCGATGGCGGGGCGATCACGGCGGCGCAGTTCCTGCAACGCTTTGTGAAGCCGGAAATACCGTGGATTCATCTTGATATTGCAGGTACCGCGCTGTTGAAGGCTGATAGCGCCTTGGCCCCCAAGGGCGCGACAGGCTGGGGCGTCATGGCGCTGAACCGGCTGATCCGTGATCGGTATGAGGGCTGATGCCGGTTCTGTTCTACCACATCACCCAAAGCTCGGTGGAGGTGACGGCCCGCACGCTTTTGGAAAAGGCGCTTGGGGCGGGCTGGCGGGTGATGCTGCGCGGGGGCGACCTCGCGCGGCTGGACTGGCTGGACCAATGGCTGTGGCTGAACCCGGAGGACGGGTTCTTGCCGCATGCCTTGGCAGGCGGGCCGCAGGATGCCGACCAGCCGGTGCTGCTGGGCACAGGGCCGATTGTCAATGATGCCAAGGGCTTGATGCTGGTGGATGGGGCTGTGCCCTTGCCCGGAGAGGCAGCGGCGCTGGAGCGCGTCTGGGTTCTGTTCGACGGGCAGGATGAGGCGGCGGTGAATGCGGCGCGGGGGTTGTGGAAGGCCGTTGTGGCCGAAAACCTGCCCGCGCAATATTGGTCCGAGGAAACCGGGCGTTGGGTGATGAAGACGGCTTCGGGCGGTTAATCGCGCCGGATCAGCCGCATCTGCGCGCCATCGATCTCCAGCCGGTAGAGGTGGAGGTAATCCATCCCCAGCAGCGAGCCCTCCATCTCGCCATCAGTGACATAGGCGGGGATGCTGGCATCAAGCCAGTTCCCCAGCCGAACGTCCGACAGGCTGACGCGGGCGGTGCGCACCGTGCCATTGGCAGTCTGGGCCGAGCCGAGATAGGCAAGGCCCGCCGTCTCGATGCCCAGCCGGGCGGCATCGCGGCTGCCCAGCACCACGTTGGATGCGCCGGTATCTACCATGAATTCAATATCTTGTCCGGCGACGTTGAGAACCAGATAGAAGTGCCCATCGGGGGCGCGATGCGCGATCATTGCCGTGCCCTCGGTCTGCTGCGCCGGGGCGAAGCGCGGGCGGATGTCGTGCCACATGCCCCAGGCCGCCAGCCCGCCGACAAAGATCAGCACCCAGGCGGCAGCGGAACGCAGGGCAAAGCCCATGCGCCCGCGATACTCCATCAAGGCCCAACCGCCCAGAACCACCAGCAAGATCAGCAGATAGACCCCGCGCGCGACGGTATCGCCCTCCATCACACCAGACCCGTGCCGCGAATGCCGTCGATCACGAATTGCACCGAAAGCGCCGCCAGCAACATGCCCAACAGGCGGGTGATGACGATGGTGCCGGTGCGGCCCAGCATCCGCTCCAGCGGCGGGGCGGCCAGCAGGAAGGCAAAGGTGCAAGCCATCACGGCCAGCATCACCCCCACCGCAGCGGTAATGCCCTGTACACCGCCGCCCGCCTGACTGACCAGCAGGATCATCGTTGCAATCGCCCCCGATCCGGCGATCAGCGGCGTGGCGAGGGGAAAGACCGAAGGGTCATGGTCGGGCTCGGCATGCTGGCCCTCGCGCCGCTGGGTGCGGCGTTCAAACAGCATGTCCAAAGCGGTGAGGAACAGCAGGATACCGCCGGCGATGCGAAAGGCGGGCATGGTGATGCCGATGAAGCCCAACAGCGCCTCGCCCGCCATGGCAAAGGCGGCAAGGATCACCACGGCAATGATACAGGCCCGCGTGGCCAGCGCCCTGCGCCGCTCCACGCTCATGCCGCGGGTCAGTGCGATGAACAAGGGCACAAGGCCGGGCGGGTCGATCACCACAAACAGGGTGGCGAAGGCGGTGATGAGGAAAGCGCTGTCGATCATCGCGCCATGGTGGCGCGGATCGCGGAGCGGTGCAAG
>CALKAA010000406.1 GCA_937983495.1 uncultured Gemmobacter sp.
GAAGGCTTGGGCCGCGCGGGGACCGGGGCCCCATGAGAGCGTGTCGGCCAGTGCCGCCCCCTCGGGCTCGCCAGGGCGGCAGGCGCGGACCAGATCGAGGATAGCCTCGACCACCTTTTCGCCCACGGGCATGCGGCGGATGACCTCTTGCGCCTCCAGCAGTTCCGTGGCGGTGAAGACCTGATGCGAAGCGGCTTCCTCGGCCCCGGTGGTGGCAAGGAGGATGTCACGCTCAGCGGCGCGCGTCGGGTATTCCACGTCGATCTGGAACAGAAAGCGGTCCAACTGCGCCTCGGGGAGCGGATAGGTGCCCTCCTGTTCGATGGGGTTCTGGGTGGCGAGGACGTGGAAGGGCCGGCCCAGCGGGCGGTGCTGGCCTGCGATGGTAACCTCGCGTTCCTGCATGGCTTGCAGCAGGGCCGATTGGGTGCGGGGGCTGGCGCGGTTGATCTCGTCGGCCATCAGCAGTTGGCAGAAGATCGGGCCTTCGAGGAAGCGGAAGGCGCGGGAGCCATCGGGCGCGGTTTCCAGCACCTCGGAGCCGAGAATATCGGCGGGCATCAGATCGGGGGTGAACTGGATGCGGCTGCCTTGCAGGCCCATGACGGTGGAGAGTGTATCGACAAGCCGGGTTTTGCCAAGGCCCGGCAGGCCCACCAGCAGCCCATGGCCGCCGCAAAGCATGGCGCCCAGAACGAGGTCGACGACGCGTTCCTGCCCGATGAAGCGGCGGTTGATCGAGGCCTTGGCCTCGGCCAATTTGGCGCCCAGGGTTTCGATCCGGTCCAGCAGCGCTTCTGTCATGACAATGCCCTTCAACGGTTTATATTGCCCATTTAAGCGGTTCGTGCCGTCGGGCACAAATGACAAAAGCGAAAGTGCGGCAAATGGCTGAGAACATTCTGGCGGAGGCGACGAAGGCGGCGAAGAAGGGGCCGCCGCCGGTGCATCTGTGGAACCCGCCCTATTGCGGCGAGATGGATATGCGGATTGCGCGCGATGGGACGTGGTTTCACGAGGGCACGCCGATTGGGCGGGCGCCGATGGTGCGGCTGTTTGCCTCGATCCTGAAGCTGGAGGAGGGGCGGTTCTATCTGGTGACCCCGGTGGAGAAGCTGGGAATCACGGTGGAGGATGCGCCCTTTGTGGCGGTGGATTTCACGGTTGAAGGCGGGGTGGTGGAGTTTGTGACCAATGTGGAGGACCGGGTGGTGCTGGGGCCGGAGCATGGGTTGCGGATGGAAGACGGGGTGCCTTACGTCATGGTGCGGCGGGGGTTGGAGGCGCGGGTGGACCGCAAGAGCTTTTACCGGCTGATGGAATTGGGCGAGGTGGAGGGCGAGTGGTTCGGGCTGCGCTCGTCGGGGGTGTTTTTCCCGGTGATGCGGGCGGCGGAGTTGGGGTGATGGCCGATGCCATGGGGAAGCATGGGCGCGTTCGGGCCTGTGGCCCCATTGGCCGAGGCCATTGCCGAGGTCATGTGGAAGCGTTTCCACATCGGGCCGGTGGCCCGAAGCCCACGGCCAGCGCCCGCCCTGCGGGGGGCGGGTGCTTCACACCCGCCGGGTGGGCACTGGCCTCTCGGTCATGGGTTGATGCGGTCTTGTGATGCCGTTTCCACAGGGCCGGGAAAACGCGGTGCGTTTTCTGATCCGGCCCATTGGCCGAGGCCATTGCCGAGGTCATGCGGAAACATGGGCGAGTTTGGGGCGAGTGCCCCAAAGGCACTCGGCCAGCGCCCGCCCTCCGGGCGGCGGGCGCTTCGCTTCCGCCGGGCGGGCACTGGCCTGTCGGTCATGGGCTGATCCGGTCTTGCCGCACCCATCCCACAGGGCCGGGGAAACGCGGTGCGTTTCCTATTTCCGGCCCCGTCAAGCTGGGCCCCGTCCATCTCCCTCCCCCGTCACGCATTCTTTATGCCGCCCCCGCTGGTCCCCGCGCCCGTCCTCCTCTATCCTGCGCCCGACAGGAGCCCCGATGACCGACCCGACCGACCTTGAAGAACCGCCGCGCTGGTCCCGCAAGGGGCGGCGCATGCGTGGCTTCGAGGCCACCTCGGGCCTGCTCAAGGACCGCATCCGCACCGCCGGCGAAAGCCGCGGCTTTGCCGTCACCCGCCTCCTCACCCATTGGCCCGATGTGGTGGGGGCCGATCTCGCCCGCGTGACCCGCCCGGTGAAGGTGGGCTATACCAAGGGTGCCTTCGGGGCCACCCTCACCCTCTTGGTGAAACCCACCGACGCCCCGATGGTGCAGATGCAACTGCCGCGCATCAAGGACCGGGTGAATGCCTGCTATGGCTATGCCGCCATTGGCCGCGTGGTGCTGACCCAAACCGCCGCCATGGGCTTTGCCGAGGGGCAGGCGCAATTCGCCCCCGCCCCCGTTGCCGCCAAACCACCCCCACCCCCCGAGGTGATCGCGAAGGCCCGCGACACCGCCGAGGGCGTGCAGGACGAGGGCCTGCGCAAGGCGCTTGAAACCCTCGCCCAGAACATCTTAACTCGCCGCAAAGTCTGAGAGGCATGACATGAGCATTTCCAACGGGCGCCTTGCCCTGGGTCTGGCCGCCGTGGTGGCCGCCGCCGCTGCCGGGGGGTATACCCTGCTGAACAGTGACAGCGTTGCCGAAACGGCACCTGCCCAACCCCCCGCGCAACCCGAGGCCAGCACCCAAACCGCCGCCCCCGCCACCACCGAAGCCCCGACACCCACCGCCGAGGCCGCCGCCATCGAAGTGCCGGAACTGGTGCTGGGCAACCCTGATGCCAAGGTCACCATCAAGGAATATGCCTCCTACACCTGCCCGCATTGCGCGACATTCCATGCCGATGTCTTCAAGCAGTTGAAGGCCGACTATATCGACACCGGCAAGGTGAAATTCGTCTTCCGCGAAGTCTATTTTGATCGCTACGGCCTCTGGGCCTCGGTCATCGCCCGCTGCGGCGGCGAGATGCGCTATTTCGGCATCAACTCCATCCTGTTCGACAAGCAGCGCGAATGGGCAGCCTCTGAAGACCCGGCCGTGGTGGTCGAAAACCTGAAAACCATCGGCCGCAGCGCCGGACTGTCGAACGAGGCGCTCGATGCCTGCCTCAAGGACGAGAAATTCGTCGAGGCCATGGTCGCCAAATTCCAGGCCAACATGGCCGAGGACGGGGTGGAGGCCACGCCGACGCTGTTCCTCAACGGCACCCGACATTCCAATATGACCTATGCCGATCTCAAGGCGCTCATCGACGCCGAACTGGCCAAATAACCCTTTAGGCGCAAGATCATGACCCAACTGCCCCGCCCGCTTGATGGCATCCGCGTGATCGAACTGGCCCGCATTCTTGCCGGGCCTTGGGCGGGGCAGACCTTGGCCGATCTGGGCGCCGATGTCATCAAGGTCGAGGCCCCCGAGGGCGACGACACCCGCCGCTGGGGCCCGCCCTTCCTGACACATGAGGGCGAGCAAACGGCGGCCTATTTCCACGCCACCAACCGGGGCAAACGCGGCATCACCTGCGATTTCCGCACCCCCGAGGGGCAGGAAACCGTCCGCCGCCTGATCGCAACCGCCGATGTGGTGATCGAAAACTTCAAGCTCGGCGGCCTTGCGAAATACGGGCTTGATTACGAAAGCCTGCGCAAGGTGAACCCCCGCCTTGTCTATTGCTCGATCACGGGCTTCGGCCAAACTGGCCCCTATGCCCCCCGCGCGGGCTATGATTTCATCATTCAGGGCATGGCAGGCCTGATGAGCGTGACCGGCGAGCCCGACGGCCAGCCGCAAAAAGTGGGCGTGGCCGTCACCGATGTCTTCACCGGCATCTATGCCGCCACGGCGATTCTTGCCGCCATCGTGCAGCGCGGCCGCACCGGCGAGGGCCAGCATATCGACATGGCCTTGATGGATGTGGCCACCGCCATCATGGCCAACCAGTCGATGAATTACCTCGCCACCGGCCATGCCCCGCAAAAGATGGGCAATGCGCACCCGAACCTTGCGCCCTATGCGGTGTTCGATTGCGCCGATGGCTGGCTGATCCTCGCCACCGGCAATGACGGGCAATATCGCAAACTCTGCACCATTCTGGGGCTGGACGACATGGCAACCGACCCGGATTACCTGACCAATGCCGCCCGCGTGGCCAACCGCGCCGAGATGACACGCCGCCTGACCGAGGCGACCCGCCGCTTCACCAAAGCCGATCTTCTGGCGGCTTGCGAAGGGGCAGGTGTGCCCGCAGGCCCGATCAATGACATGGCCGAGGTCTTTGCCGACCCGCAGGTGATCGCCCGCCAGATGCAGATCGCCCCCGAGGGCCTGCCCGGCGTCCGCGCCCCCTTTACCTTCTCCGGTGCCGAACTGGCGCTCGACC
>CALKAA010000407.1 GCA_937983495.1 uncultured Gemmobacter sp.
CGAGGATCGCGCGGCGCTGGAATTGGCGGCGGAGCGTATCCGCGATTACCACGCCCGCCAGATGCCCGAGGATGCGCAATGGCAGGATGCCAGCGGTGCGACTTTGGGTTGGCGCTGGACTCCCGTGTCGGCGGCGGGGCTTTATGTGCCCGGTGGCCTCGCCTCTTACCCGTCTTCGGTGCTGATGAATGCGATTCCCGCCAAGGTGGCGGGGGTGGAGCGGCTGGCGATTGCCTGCCCGACGCCGGGCGGCGTGGTGAACCCGCTTGTGTTGCTGGCAGCGCAATTGGCGGGCGTGGATGTAATCTATCGCATTGGTGGCGCGCAGGCCGTGGCGGCCTTGGCCTATGGCACCGAAAGCATCGCGCCGGTGGACAAGATCACCGGGCCGGGCAATGCCTTTGTCGCCGCCGCCAAGCGCCGGGTGTTCGGCAAGGTGGGCATCGACATGATCGCGGGCCCTTCGGAAATCCTCGTGATTGCCGATGCGGACAATGACCCCGACTGGATCGCCCTCGATCTGCTGAGCCAGGCCGAGCATGACGAATCGGCGCAGTCGATTCTGGTGACACCGGATGCAGAGTTTGGCCGGGCCGTGGCTGCGGCGGTGGGAAAGCGGCTGGAAACGCTGGAACGCCGCGCCATTGCGGGCGCAAGCTGGCGCGATTTCGGCGCGGTGATCGTGACGCGCGATCTGGATGAGGCGGCCGCGCTGTCAAACCGTGTGGCACCCGAACATCTGGAGCTGTGCGTGGCCGACCCAGAGGCCCTCAGTCAACAGATCACCCATGCCGGAGCGATTTTCCTCGGCCAATGGACGCCCGAGGCGATTGGCGATTATGTCGGCGGCCCGAACCATGTGCTGCCCACCGCGCGCTCGGCGCGGTTTTCCTCTGGCCTTTCGGTGCTGGATTTCGTGAAGCGCACCACGCTGGCCCGCATGACGCCCGCAGCACTGGCCGCCATCGGCCCGGCGGCGGCGCGGCTGGCGCAATCGGAAAGCCTGGAGGCGCATGGCCTCTCGGTGCAGGCGCGGTTGGATCGGCTGAACGGCGGGGCTTGATCCGCAAGGCCCGGTCGGGCATCAACGGAGGAGCCTGAAGGACCGTGCCCGTATGACCAACCGCATTTGCCATATCGAGATCGACGAAAAAGGGCTGGCCCGCGCCACGCCGGAAATCGAGCAGGAACGCCGTGTGGCGATTTTTGACCTGCTGGAGGAGAACAGCTTCGGCCTCCCCGCCCGCGAGGGGCGCGAGGTGCCACCCGGCCCCTATCGCCTTGGCCTTGCGATCCGCGAGGGGCGACTGGTCTTTTCGATGGCGCTGGAAGACGCCAGCCCCTTGGGCGAATTTCACCTGAGCCTCGGCCCGTTCCGGCAGGTGGTGAAGGATTATTTCCAGATCTGCGAAAGCTATTTCGACGCGGTGAAGCGCCTGCCGCCCAGCCAGATCGAGGCCATCGACATGGCCCGCCGCGGCATCCACAATGAGGGCGCGCGAGTGTTGCAAGAGCGGCTGGAGGGCAAGGCGGATGTCGATACCGCCACGGCGCGCCGCCTGTTCACCCTGATCTGCGTCCTGCATTGGGGTTGATCTTGGGCGGACGCTTTCCCTCAGCCGTCCTGTTCTGCTGCGATCACAACGCCGTCCGCTCGCCCATGGCAGAAGGGCTGATGAAGCAGCTTTATGGCCAGCGCGCCTATGTGCAATCGGCAGGCGTGCATAATGACATGGAGGTGGACGGCTTCTCGATTGCCGTCTGCAATGAGCTGGGCATCGAGATCAGCCGTCACCGCTCGCGTTCCTTCGAGGAAATGCAGGAATGGGGTGATGATCTGGGCCAGTTCGACCTGATCATCGCGCTGTCGCCCGCCAGCCAGCGGCAGGCGCTGGAGCTGACACGGTTCTTCCATATGGATGTGGAATATTGGCCGATCATCGACCCTACGGCGATTGGCGAAACCCGCGAGGCCAAATTGCAGGCTTATCGTCAGGCGCGCGACATGATCCGGGATCGGATGATTGCGCGCTTTGGCCCGCCCTCGGAGGGGGAGCGGCGGAGTGACGGTTGGCCATGTTAGGAATGACAGAATGGTACTAGCATTTTGGGGAACTTTAGACGCCACGGTGAAGGTAGCTATTATCGGCGGTGTGTTCCTCTTGCTGGGCGCACTGATTACCGGGTATCTACAAATCATCGCCGCCAGGCAAAATCAAAAGACTGTAGTTCAAAAAGAAGATGGCACAGAAAAGGTTGTCAAAAACATTGAAATAGATCAAGTAATCCAAGTTCTGAAACTGCATAGATATACTCACGGATCAGTTGTTTTCTCCGCGTTGGACGCAGCCATGTATGCAATGGCTCAAATAAAAATCATTGGATGCGGAAAATATAACATTCAATATGAGGCAACTCTATTTGGGACCTTGCTGAGCGAAGTAGCAAATAGAACTAAGCAGAAAGTGATTTTTGAAAATGAGGCTGATTTTGAAGAAGGCGCAAGAGCTATCGCAAAGAACATTTGCGAAATTTTGTGTTCGATGAATGTACTGGTCGAGTACCGATGGGGTGGAGAAATGTATAGCGACCAGGGATTTCTAACCACTGATTTTGGGCGAGCCGTTCTTCAGCGAAGCTTCCTTCTCGATCTCAAGATGCGGCCCTGAACCCTATAGTGATGGGTCAACACCACGGTGTCGGGGCTGGTGGCGCAGGCAGAGAAGCTTACGGAGCAACCACAAAATCTGGATGTTGAGAGGGCCTGCGCTTAGGCGCGCCACCGCGATCTTGCTCGCCATTTCCGCGCACTGCCTGCGGCTGTGACGCCTGTGAGCTCGTCGTCGGGGTAGGCTGCCGGGCGAGGATGCGCGGCAGCGCGTCCTCGATCCAGCCGGTGAGGGCGGCCAGATGCGCCCCGGCCTCGCGCCCCAGGGGCGTCAGGCTATATTCCACATGCGGTGGCACCACATCGTAGACCTGGCGATGAACAAACCCATCGGATTCAAGCTGTTGCAGGGTCTGCGCCAGCATGCGCTCGCTCACGCCGCCAATCCGCCGCCGCAAGGCGGAAAAGCGATGCGTTCCGGTCAGCAGCACCAGCATCACCAGCGTGCCCCAGCGACTTGTCAGATGCGACAGAACTTGCCGCGAGGGGCATTCCGCCGCCAGCACATTGGCGCCAAGCTGCGAAAGGGTCTTCTGTGCATTGGTTTCGGGGGACATCTGCGCCTCTGCGGTATACTTACAAAAATGTAGGCACTTCCTTTTCGTAAGTAAAGGGGGCAGATCTCGCTCATACGGAACCAAAGGAGCTTCCCATGACGATTGCCATCACAGGTGCCACCGGCCAGCTGGGCCGCCTTGCCATTGCCGCTTTGCAGGCGCGGGGTGCCGCGCCGATTGCCTTGGCGCGCAACCCGGCCAAGATCGCGGGCGTGACCGCGCGCGCCTTCGATTACACCGCCCCCGATGCCGCCGCGCTGGCAGGGGTGGACACTCTGGTCCTGATTTCCTCCAATGATTTCAATGATCGCGCCGGGCAGCACCGCAATGTCATCGCGGCGGCCAAGGCGGCGGGTGTCACGCGGCTGATCTATACCTCGATCCTGAAAGGCGATGCCTCGCCCATGCTGCTGGCGCAGGATCACATCGAAACCGAAGCCGCGCTGGCCGCATCGGGGCTGGCCGTCACCGTGCTGCGCAATGGCTGGTATACCGAGAATTATCTGGGGGCCCTGCCTGCTGTGCTGGAGCATGGGGCCGTGTTGGGCGCGGCGGGCGAGGGGCGGGTGTCGACCGCCGCCCGCGCCGATTATGCCGAGGCCATTGC
>CALKAA010000408.1 GCA_937983495.1 uncultured Gemmobacter sp.
CCTTTGCAATTTGCACCTTATGCAAATCAGATTTGCAAATCAGCCACGGATCTTGGCCATATATTGCCCCAGATGCCGATTGACGATCTCGTCATAGCGCCCAGAGGCCTTGATCGCCGCCAGCCCCGCATTCACCCGATAAAGATGCGTCGTACCGCGCCAATGGCCCTTGGAAATCACCACATGCAGCGATTCGGTGCCAATCGGACGCTCCAGCGCCGTCACCTGCCCGCGCAAACCGCGCTGGTAAACCTGATCCACGCCCGAGAAAATATCCTCGGGCACGGCATCCACCTCTCCTGCCATAAGCAGATCGAGGCAGGCGTTGAAATCGGCTGCCCGGGTGACCGTCACCTGACCATCCGCCAGCAGATTGCGCCCGTTGCCATCCAGCCAGGGGGCGGCATCGCCTTCGGCCAGGCACAGGCTGCGATCCTCCAGATCATCATCCGAGGCAAACCCCATGCCGCCACCCTGTGTGACGAAAAGCTGCACCGGCAACACGAACATCGGATCCGACCAGTGCAGACCGGCACAAACCGGGGCTGCGCCGGCAATCGCACAATCGGGGCGAGTGAGCGGAAAGCCCATATCGGCCTGTTGCCCCTGCGGCGCGGGCAGCAGATTGGCCTCGACCTCCCGGTCCCAGATCACCGCATAGGGCACCGGATTGGGCGTGGCCTCCATGACCGCATTCACCAATTCGGTCAGCATGCCACCACCGGGGGCCTCCGGGTCAGTCAGCAAAGGCGGCAGCGCCATGGTGACAAAGCGCAACTCCGCATCCGGCTGTTGCAGCGGTGCCGGATCACTGGTCACCGCCGCAGCAGAGCCGTCCAGACAGGGCACGAACACCGTCATGCCGGGGCCGATCGTTCCGCCCCCGACGCCAAGCGCCGCGGCATTGGCATAATGAATCAACGTCCATTTCGAGGCATCGCCATAGGCGGCCTGCGCCATATCCGTCAGGCTCTGCCCTTCGGGAACAACATGGCTGGTGCCGCAGGCCAAATCAGCCTTCGCGGCTCCGGTCGCCAGAATCAGGGCCAAACTGGCCAGCGCTGCGCGCCTCACCGCTCAGCCCTCGGTCCAGAAGCGTGCCAGATGCGCGCCGGTGATCCGCTGATATTCGCCACTGGCTTTCAACTTCGCCAGGCCAGCATTGATGGTATCCACCAGCTCCTGCGCGCGTGGATTGCCCTTGTGCACCAGAATGTTCAGCGGCTCCAGATTCACCGGGCGCGGCAGCGCCTCGATACGCTCGGTCAAACCCATCTCTTTCAAGGCGGCTTTCCCGGCGAATTCGTCGATCAGCACCGCATCCACCTTGCCATCCACCATCATCTGGAAACAGTCAGCGATACGCTCTGGCCGCTCCAGCTTGATCTTGCCATCCTTCATCCAGTTGCGGCCATCCTGGTCCAGCTCCCAGATCGAATAGCCCGCCACCCGGCACAGGGTCTTGCCCTCAAGGTCGCTGTCCTGGTCAAAGCGCACCGGGCGCTGGCGGTCGGTATAGACCAGTTCCAGAATCTCAAAGAGCGGCTCCGAGAACAGGAAGGTCTGGCAGCGGTATTCCTCTGGCACCACCGCGCAATTCGGTTCTGACCATGGGAAAGAGGCATCGGCCAGCCCCTGTTCCAGCAAGGTGCCCAGATGCGCGTCCCAGTCATTCACCCAATGGATGGCAAAGCCCCCTGCCGGGGCGGCTTCCTCCATCGCGCGCTGCACCAGTTCGGTGATCAGCCCGCCTTTGTCCAGTTTGCGATCGGTAAAGGGCGCGTAATCGTCGCCGGTCACCAGATTGATCCGCTCCAGAACCGGTGCCCCGGTGCCCTCGGCGGTCACAGGCGCCACCGGGGCCGCAGCAGAGGCCGTCACCACCTTGCCGCCCTCAAGCCCGGTGGGCAGCCCGTTCAGGCACAGCAGATCCAGCTTCATGCCAACCGTCAGGTTGTTCGGCTTTGGCCCGATCTTCTGAAGGTTTTGCTGGTGAATCACCGTCCATTTCCCGGCGTCTTTGTAAAGCGTGTCGGCGATCATCGACAGGCTGTCGCCCGGTTGCACCCGATAAATGCCGCCGCAGGTCTCTGCTTGCGCGGCACCGGCCACCATAACAGCCAGCCCCGCGACGCCGGCAAGCGTCGTGACTTTATGAAACACGGTCAATCTCCCCAGATTTTTGGCGGCACTTTTCTTGATTAACGCCCCTAGGTCAAGTTGCAGCGTTGCATCTGCCCCCAACATCTTGGGGATGAAATCGTGGCAAATCCGCTCGCCTGATGTTTGCCGTTGATCTTTTGCCCGAAATGCGCATGTTAGCGCTATCAGATTTATTTCATCCGGCGCGGCGGAATCATCGCCTGCGCCCGTCAGTCTGCGCATGGGAGACAGCGATGACCGTCAAAGTGGCAATCAACGGCTTCGGTCGGATCGGGCGCAATGTGCTGCGCGCCATCATCGAATCGGGCCGCACCGACATCGAGGTCGTGGCGATCAACGATCTGGGCCCGGTCGAAACCAATGCTCATCTGCTGCGCTTTGATTCCGTGCATGGCCGCTTCCCGGTTGAAGTGACCACAGGCGAAGACTGGATCGACGTTGGCCGTGGCCGCATCCGGGTGACCGCGCTGCGTAACCCCGCCGATCTGCCCTGGTCTGATGTCGATGTGGTGATGGAATGCACCGGCATTTTCACCAGCAAGGAAAAATGCCTCGCTCATCTGGAGAACGGCTCCAAGCGCGTGCTGATTTCCGCCCCCGGCGAGGGTGCCGACAAGACCATCGTCTATGGCGTGAACCATGACACGCTGACTGCGGCGGACCTTGTGGTGTCGAATGCTTCCTGCACCACCAACTGCCTGTCGCCGGTGGCCAAGGTGCTGAACGAGGTGATCGGTATCGAAAAGGGGATGATGACCACCATCCACTCCTATACCGGCGATCAACCGACGCTCGACACCATGCACAAGGATCTCTATCGCGGGCGCGCAGCCGCACTGTCGATGATCCCGACCTCGACCGGCGCGGCCAAGGCCGTGGGTCTTGTGCTGCCCGAGCTGAAAGGCAAGCTGGATGGTTTCGCCATTCGCGTGCCCACGCCGAATGTCTCGGTGGTGGATTTGAAGTTCATCGCCAAGCGCGCCACCACGGTCGAGGAAGTGAACGCCGCGATCAAGGCTGCGGCCAATGGTCCGCTGAAAGGTATTCTGGGCTATACCGAATACAAGAACGTGTCGTCGGATTTCAACCACGACCCGCATTCCTCGGTCTTCCACATGGATCAGACCAAGGTGATGGATGGCAGCTTCGTGTCGATCCTGAGCTGGTATGACAATGAATGGGGCTTCTCCAACCGCATGGCCGATACCGCCGTGGCGATGGGTAAGCTGATCTGAAACACCCATGCCTTACGGGGGAACGGGCGCTTTCGGGCGCCCGTTTTGCCATGCACACGCTGCATTGCAGCATTGCACCTGCCGGGGTTGTTAGCGCCATCATCCTTGCCCATCTTGGTGCCGTGGCCGGGGATACGCCCCGCCGCAGATGATCCCGGAACTGGGAAGGAAAGACCATGACGACCCTGATCGAACGCCTGAAATCCGCCGCCGACAAGCGCGCCCGCTTCCTGCGCACCCGCGACGAGATCGCCCGCATGCCGCTGGATGTGGCGCTGGACCTGAACATCTACCCCGGCGACGCCAGCCGCATCGCCTATGAGGCGGTCTACGGCCGCGCCTGAGCCGCTCAGCCCCTGAGCCGCTCAGCCCTTGGGGTGCAGCCGCTCGCGCAGCGCCTCATGCACGGCGGGGGTGACGAATTTCGACACGTCACCGCCCAGCCGGGCGATCTCTTTCACCAGTTTGGAGGCAATGGCCTGCCGCCGCGCATCGGCCATCATGAACACGGTCTCGATGCTGCTATCCAGCGCGCGGTTCATGCCAACCATCTGGAATTCATATTCAAAATCCGCCACGGCCCGCAGCCCGCGGATGATGACCCCGGCCCCCACATCGCGGGCGCAATCAATCAGCAGATTCTCGAACGGATGCACCACGATCTCGGCCCCGCCACAGGCGGCGCTGATCGCACGGCACTCGTCCTCGACCATGGCCACGCGCGCCTCCAGCCCGAACATCGGCCCCTTGTCGCGGTTGATTGCCACGCCGATCACCAGCCGATCCACCAATTGCACCGCGCGCTGAATGATATCGACATGGCCCAGCGTGATCGGGTCAAACGTCCCCGGATAAAGACCGATGCGCATGGGTTCCCTCCCTGCCTCTGCCCGGGCACGCAACAATATTGCGCGGCGCTTGGCAAGAGCCAAAGCGCCGCAACGCAGCATGCGAGGCTCAGAAGCCCTTGATCATGCCTTCCAGGGCATCCTTTTCGGCGGCCAGTTCCATCAGCCGCGATTTCACCACATCGCCAATCGAGATGAAGCCGACCATCACCTCACCGTCCATCACCGGCATATGACGGAACCGCCCGTCGGTCATCTTTTGCAACACGTCATGGGTGGTTTCCTGCGCCGTGCAACTGACGATCTTCGTCGTCATCAGACTGTCCACCGTATCGGCCAGACAGGCCGCCCCGCGTTTACCCAGTTCGCGCACCACATCACGTTCCGACACGATCCCGGCCACGCGCTTGCCATCGGGCGAGACCACCACCGCCCCGATCTTGCGCACCGACAGCACATGGGCCAGTTCGGCCACGCTGCTGCCGGGGGTGATCGTGATCACCTCGCCTGCCGGTTTCGTCTTCAGAATCTGCGCAACATGCATTGGGGCCTCCCTCTTTCTTTCCGAAAGCCTTGCGTCTGCGCAATTTTCTGTCAAGCGGCAGCTTCAAGCCGCGCCACTTCTTTCCGAATTTCAGCCACCAGTTGATCGGAAAAACGGTTCAATCGCGCCACTCTGCCATCATCGGCATGCCGGATCAGCCAGAAACTCCGGCTCAGTCGCAACTCGGGCAGCACCCGCGCCAGTTCCGGTGCGAAGGGTCGGGCGAAGTCATGCACCACGCCGACCCCTGCCCCGTGCCGCAACCAATTGAGCTGCACCGAGACCGAGTTCGAGGCAAGGGGCACCTGTGTCAGCCCCAATTGCCCCAGATAATCCAGTTCCTTGTCAAAGATCATGTCGGGAATATAGCCGATCACCCGATGCGCGCGCAGGTCCTCGGGCGTGGTGATTGGCGGGTGGGCGGCCAGATACCCTTCGGTTGCGGCCAAACTCAGGCTGTAATCGGCCAGTTTCTGCACCGTCAGCCGCCCCGTCACCGGGCGCGAAACGCCAATCGCCATATCGGCCTCGCGCTTCGACAGGTTGAAGACGCGCGGCAGGGCCACGATCTGCACCTCCAGACCCGGATTGGCATCACAGATCCGCGCCAGAACCTGCGGCAACAGGTAATTGGCGCAGCCATCCGGCGCGCCGATCCTGATTTGCCCGGTCAGACCCTGATCCTGGCCACGCAACTCCTCCGCCGCGCCAGTCACCGCCAGTTCCGCAGCCTCGGCATGGGCCAGGATGCGCGCCCCCGCCTCGGTCAGCGCATAGCCCTGCGGGCTTTTGGTGAACAGCCGCGCGCCAAGCGCCTCCTCCAGCCGCGCGACCCGCCGCCCCACCGTCGCCGGATCAACACGCAGCACCTTGCCCGCCCCCGACAAGCTTTCCGCCCGCGCCACGGCCAGAAACAGCTTCAGATCATCCCAATCCATCCCGGCACCTTTGCAAAACTGCAAAACATATTTGAAATCTTGCCGCTGTTCGGCGCGAAAATGCAAGCCTATGGTGTCGCCACAACCCAATGGGAGGATTCCATGAAAGAGATCGGTCACTGGATCAACGGCAAGATGGTTGCGGGCACCTCGGGTCGCTTTGCCGATGTCTACAATCCCGCCACCGGCGAATTGCAGGCCCGCGTGGCACTGGCCAGCCCCGCCGAATTGGCCCATGCCATTGCCGAGGCCGAGAAGGCCCAGCCGATCTGGGCCGCCACCAACCCGCAGCGCCGTGCGCGCGTGATGATGAAATTCGGCGATCTGATCAATCAGCACATGGACGAGCTGGCCGAACTGGTCGCCATCGAACACGGCAAGACCATCCCGGATGCCAAGGGCGACGTGCAGCGCGGCCTTGAGGTGATCGAGGTCTGCATGGGGGCACCGGCCCTGCTGAAAGGCGAATATACCGACAGCGCCGGCCCCGGTATCGACCTTTACGCGATGCGTCAGCCGCTGGGCGTCGTGGCTGCCATCACGCCCTTCAACTTCCCGGCCATGATCCCGCTGTGGAAGATGGGCCCGGCCCTGTCCTGCGGCAATGCCGTGATCCTGAAACCCTCCGAGCGTGTGCCCTCCACCTCGCTGCGTCTGGCAGAGCTGGCGAAAGAAGCCGGCATTCCCGATGGCGTGCTGCAAGTGGTGAACGGCGACAAGGAGGCCGTGGATGGCATCCTCGACAACCCCACCATTCAGGGCATCGGCTTTGTCGGCTCCACCCCGATCGCGCAATACATCTATGGCCGCGCCGCCACCAATGGCAAACGCGCCCAGTGCTTTGGCGGTGCCAAGAACCACATGATCATCATGCCCGATGCCGACCTGGACAAGGCGGCGGATGCGCTGGTGGGGGCCGGTTTCGGCGCGGCGGGCGAACGCTGCATGGCGATTTCGGTTGCCGTGCCGGTGGGCGAGAAAACCGCTGATGCGCTGATCGCCAAGCTGATTCCGCGCATCGAAAAGCTGAAGGTTGGCCCCTATACCGCTGGCAATGACGTTGATTTCGGGCCGGTCATCACCCGTCAGGCGCAAGAGCGGATCTTGGGGCTGATCAATTCCGGCGTGGATCAGGGCGCGAAGATCGTCGTCGATGGCCGCGGCCTGAAAATCCAGGGCTATGAGAACGGTTTCTATGTCGGCCCGACGCTGTTCGACAACGTCACCCGCGACATGGAGATCTACAAGCAGGAGATCTTCGGCCCGGTGCTTTCGACCGTGCGCGCCTCAAGCTATGAAGAGGCGTTGAACCTGGTGATCGACAATGAATATGGCAATGGCACCGCCATTTTCACCGCCGATGGCGACACTGCGCGCGACTTCGCAAGCCGCGTGAATGTCGGCATGGTCGGTATCAACTTCCCGATCCCGGTGCCGCTCAGCTACTACACATTCGGCGGCTGGAAGAAATCGGCCTTTGGCGATCTGAACCAATATGGCCCCGACGCCTTCCGCTTCTACACCAAGACCAAGACCGTGACCGCCCGCTGGTTCTCGGGCATCAAGGATGGTGCCTCGCTGAACTTCAAGGCGCTGGACTGAACAGGCCTCGCAGCCAGATCCAAAGGGCGGGGGCTTCCCCGCCCTTTGGCATGCTGCGGCGGGTGCCGTGATTTGCGGCACCCGACAAGCCTTTCCGACCCCAATCTCTGCAGAATTTCACAATCGCCCAAAGAATTTGCAAGTCTTGGGCCTGCCTGCAAAATTCCTGAAAGGATTGCGCAATAGACAGGCACCCGACGTCCGCAGAAAGGAGCCTTGCGATGGATTTTTCCCTGTCCGAGGAACAGCAGGCCATCTTCGACATGGCGCAGGGATTCGGGGCCGAACACATCGCCCCTCATGCGCTGGACTGGGACGAGGCCGGCACCATTCCCAAGACCCTCTGGCCCAGGCTGGCCGAACTGGGTCTGGGCGGCGTCTATGTCTCCGAGGATCACGGCGGCTCCGGTCTCAGCCGGCTGGACGCCACGCTGGTTTTCGAGGCCCTCGCCATGGCCTGCCCTTCGGTCGGTTCGCTGCTCTCGATCCACAACATGTGCGCGGGCATGATCGACAAATTCGGCTCTGCCGAGATGAAGGCCCGCCTGCTGCCCGATCTGTGCGCCATGACGCGGCTTGCCTCCTATTGCCTGACCGAACCCGGTGCCGGGTCGGATGCGGCAGCGCTGAAAACCCGCGCACAGGCCACACCCGAGGGCTGGCGGCTCACCGGCACCAAGGCCTTCATCTCGGGCGGCGGCTATTCCGACCTTTACATCGTCATGGCCCGTTCGGGCGGCGATGGCCCCAAGGGCATTTCCGCCTTTGTCGTGGAAAACGGGGCCGATGGCCTGTCTTTCGGCGGTCTTGAGAAAAAGATGGGCTGGCGCGCCCAACCGACGCGGCAAGTGCAACTGGATGACTGCCTGACCGGCCCCGAAAATCTGCTGGGCACCGAGGGCAAGGGCTTTGCCTATGCCATGGCGGGGCTGGATGGCGGGCGGCTCAACATCGCGGCCTCCGCCTTGGGCGGTGCGCAGGCGGCGCTGGATAAAACCCTTGCCTATATGGCCGAGCGTCAGGCCTTCGGCCAAAGGCTCGATCAGTTCCAGGCCCTGCAATTCCGCCTGGCCGAAGCCGAAATCAAGCTGCAATCGGCCCGCACCTTCCTGCGGCAAGCCGCATGGCTGCTGGATCAAGGTGCGCCCGAGGCCACCAAATTCTGCGCCATGGCCAAGGTTCTGGTCACCGACGCTGCCTTTGATGTGGCCAATGACTGCCTGCAACTGCATGGCGGCTATGGCTATCTGGCCGATTACGGCATTGAAAAGATCGTGCGCGATCTGCGGGTGCATCAAATTCTGGAAGGCACCAATGAAATCATGCGCCTGATCGTTGCGCGCAGCCTGATCGGGGGCAAGTGATGGCCGATATTTCGCTGCGCATCGAAGGCCGCGCCGGGCGCGCCACGCTCACCCGGCCTGCGGCGCTCAATGCCCTCAGCTATGACATGTGCAAGGCGCTGGATGCCGCGCTGGTGGCCTGGGCCGCCGATCCCGCCGTGGCGCTGGTGGTGATCGACGCCGAGGGCGACCGCGCCTTCTGCGCCGGGGGCGATATTGCCGAACTTTACGCCGAGGGGCTGCGCGGCAATACCGCCTATGGTCAGGCCTTCTGGCGCGACGAATACCGGATGAATGCCCGGATCGGTGCCTATCCCAAACCGGTGGTGACACTGGTGCAGGGCTTTTGCATGGGCGGTGGCGTCGGTGTGGCCTGCCATGCCAGCCACCGCATCGCGGGCGAAAGCGCGCAGATCGCCATGCCGGAATGCGCCATTGGCCTCGTGCCCGATGTGGGCGGCTCTGCCCTCTTGGCGCGTGGGCCCGGCCATCTGGGCAGCTATCTCGGCATGACCGGGGCCCGTATGGGGCCAGGCGATGCCATCTATGCCGGTTTTGCCGATCACTTTGTGCCGCAGGCGGATTGGCCCGCCCTGATCGCCCGGCTCTGCGCCAGCGGCGATGTCGGGGCTGTGACCGCGGCAGCCCTGCCGCCCCCCGAGGCCACCCTGCCCGCGCAGCAACCGCAGATCGACCGCCTGTTCGCCGCCGCAAACCTGCCGCTTCTGCGCGCCGCCCTGATGGCAGAGGACAGCGACTTTGCCCGCGACACCGCAAAAGCACTGGAGCGTGGCGCGCCGCTCGCGCTCGCCACCACCCTTGCCATGCAGCAGATCCTCGGCCCCGACCCCGATCTGAAAACCGCGCTGGAGCTGGAATATCGCGTCACCCATCGCGCGCAGACTGCCACCGATTTTCTGGAGGGCATCCGCGCCATGGTGATCGACAAGGACCGCCGCCCGCGCTGGCGCTATGCCGGCACCCCTGATGAAGTGGCGGCGCTGCTCGCCCCGCTCGGCCCTGAAACCCTGACCTTTACGGAGTAACCCCATGAAAATCGGCTTCATCGGATTGGGCAATATGGGCGGGCCGATGGCCGCCAATCTCGCCCGCGCGGGGCATGACGTTTCAGGCTTCGACCTCACCGCCGCCATGCCCGAGGGTGTCACCCGCGCCGCCACCGCCGCCGAAGCCGCTGCGGGGACCGAGGTCGTGCTGACCATGTTGCCCAATGGCACCATCCTGCGCGCCGTCGCCGCCGAGGTGATCCCTGCCATGGCCCCCGGCGCCGTGCTCTGCGATTGCTCCACCG
>CALKAA010000409.1 GCA_937983495.1 uncultured Gemmobacter sp.
TGCGGGGCCTCCCCCCGAGGATATTTTTGAACAGAAAATGAGCGAGACCATGGTGGCGATACCTTCAAAAGCGCGGGCGGTGATCATCGGGGGCGGGGTGTCGGGCTGTTCGGTCGCCTATCACCTCGCCAAGGCGGGCTGGCGCGACATTGTGCTTTTGGAGCGCAAGCGCCTGACCTCGGGCACCACCTGGCATGCGGCGGGGCTGATCGGGCAGTTGCGGGCCAATCAGAACATGACGCGTTTGGCGAAATATTCGGCTGAACTGTATCGCAAGCTGGAGGCCGAGACCGGGGTGGCGACGGGCATGAAGACCGTGGGGTCGATGACCGTGGCGCTGACCGAGGACCGGATGCAGGAGATTTTGCGCCAGGCCACCATTGCCGATATTTTCGGGGTGGAGGTGCATCGGATCACGCCTGCCGAGGTGAAGGCGCTATACCCGCATCTGAACATCGAGGGCGTGGTGGGCGGCGTGCATCTGCCGGGCGATGGGCAATGTGACCCGGCGAATATCACCATGGCCTTGGCCAAGGGCGCGCGGATGAACGGGGCGCTTTTGTTCGAAAATGTCAAGGTGACGGCGGTCACCGAGGCGACCGAAGGCCCGCGCCGCAAGGTGACCGGGGTGGACTATGTGGGCCCCGAGGGGCCGGGCCATATTGCCGCCGATCTGGTGGTGAATTGCGGCGGCATGTGGGGCCGCGATCTGGCGGCGCAGAATGGCGTGACGGTGCCTTTGCATGCGGCGGAGCATTTCTATCTGGTGACCGAGCCGATCACAGGTTTGGGCGATATGCCGGTGCTGCGGGTGGTGGATGAATGCGCCTATTACAAATCCGACGCGGGCAAGATGATGCTGGGGGCCTTTGAGCCCAAAGCCAAGCCCTGGGGCATGGGCGGCATTCGGGAAGATTTCGAGTTCGACACGCTGCCCGAGGATTGGGAGCATTTTGCGCCGATCCTCGAGATGGCGACCCACCGGATGCCGATGTTCGAGACGGCGGGGATTCACACCTTTTTCAATGGGCCAGAAAGTTTTACCCCCGATGACCGCTATTATCTTGGCCCGGCGCCAGAGCTGGGCGGCTATTGGGTGGCGGCTGGGTATAACTCTATCGGGATCATCTCCTCGGGCGGGGCGGGGATGGCGCTGGCGCATTGGATCACCGAGGGGCACCCGCCCTTTGACCTGTGGGATGTGGATATTCGCCGGGCGCAGCCGTTCCAGAAAAACCGCGCTTACCTGAAGGAGCGGGTGAGCGAGACGCTGGGCCTGCTGTATGCCGATCACTACCCTTACCGGCAGGTGGTGACCTCGCGCGGGGTGCGGCGGACGCCGTTGCATGAGGCGCTGAAAGCACGCGGTGCGGTGTTTGGCGAGGTGGCTGGGTGGGAGCGGGCGAACTGGTTTGCCCGTGAGGGGCAGGAGGGG
>CALKAA010000410.1 GCA_937983495.1 uncultured Gemmobacter sp.
ATCACTGGCTTTGTCTCGGTCTCTCCCGATGCCTCGCGTTATGATTTCAGCTTCCTGGCACCCTGCCCTTCGTCTGGCTTGATCATCAATGGCACTGCCGACCGGATCGCGCCGCCGAAAGACACGCAGACGCTGGTGAACAAGCTGCACGAGCAGAAGGGCATCAAGATCACCCATGAGCAGGTCGAGGGTGCCGATCACTTCTTCACCAACGAAGAAGGCCATATGAAACCGATGATCGACACCGTTTCGGGCTATGTGAAGCGGCGGCTGACAGAAGGAACCCGCTGATGGGCGTCACCGAGGATCTGGCGGATGCGCTGGCGCGTGATGTGCTGGCGGCGATGGACGAAATGGGCGACGAGCGCTTCTATATGGAGGTTGGCAAGATGCTGTCCTCCCTTTCGCCTTCGATGGAAGATGGCTTCATGACGGCCATGCGCGTGCGTCTGGCAGAGCGTCGGGCGCGTGACCTGCTGAACCGCAAACTTTCGGGCTTCCGAAAGGACAAGACAGGATGAGCCCTCCCAATCTGCGGCAAGGGCTTTTGCTAGCGCAGGGGGTTGCTACGGCTGTGGCCATTCTGGTCATGCTGTTGTGGTGGACACGCGCAAGGGCTTGCGGGGTGGATCGTGGGGTCATCGGCTTTGGTCTGGCCGGTGGACTTCTGGTTCTGGGGCTGTTTTTTCCTTTCCTTGGGCCGATCTGGTTGCGGGTCAAGGCCGTCGCCATTCTGCCATTGGCATGGCTGCTTTTTGTGTGTTTTCTGGCGATACAATCGGCGCCTCGTCTTTGTAACGGCGAGACACCGCTGAGCCTGTCCTGGCCAGTGGCGCTTGCCGGGCTTGCAATTGCTGTGACCTGCGGCTTGGCTGGGCGGTATTTTCGGAAATGACAGATCGGCTGGCTGCGCAATTTGCCTTTCTCAACGCGGCGGATGCGCTCAAGGCGGTGGATCGGGCCAATGTGTTGATGGATGGCACACGGCCCGAGAATGTGGCCGAACATTCCTGGCATCTGGCACTTTGGGCGCTGGTCATGGGCGCAGCCGAGGGCGTGGACCTCTCGCGCGTCATCGCAATGCTTTTGTTGCATGATCTGCCGGAAATCCATTGTGGCGATCATCCGATTCACTTGGGACATGATCCCGCGGCGGTGGCTCGGGCCGAACAGGCCGCAGCAGAGCAGATCTTTGCCCTGTTGCCTGTCGATCAAGGCGCATCTCTGCGCGCGCTGTGGCAAGAGTTCGAGGCGGCCGAGACACCCGAAGCGCGGCTTGCCAAGCGCTATGATCATGCCCAGCCGATCTTTCAGGTCTTGATGGGGCGCGCAGCCCCCGCCGATCATCGCTCTGTCGTGGCGGACAATCTCTCCAGCGGGCGTGCGGCCCGGTTTCGAACCGAATGGCCGGAAGTCCATGCTCTGGCATCTGACTGGCTGGCGGGCGAACAGGGCGATGATCTGCCCGATCTGCGCGCCCGCCTGGCCTTTCTGGCCGAGGCTGACCGGCTGAAATCGGTTTATCGCGCCACCACGCTGGTGGATGGCTCGCGGCGCGAAAATTCGGGCGAGCATTCCTGGCATCTGGCGCTTTATGCTCTGGTGCTGGCTGAGCATGCGGCTGTCGGTGTCGATGTGCACCGGGTGATCCGCATGCTGCTGCTGCATGACCTGGTAGAGATCGACGTGGGTGATGTGCCGATCCATTCGGCCAATGGCGCTGCGCATGGTTCTGCTCAGACACAGGCCGCCGAGGCGGCCGCGGCGGATCGGATTTTTGGCTTGCTGCCCAGTGCCTTGGGGGGTGAACTTCGTGCATTGTGGCAGGAGTTCGAGGCTGCCGAAACGCCCGATGCGATCTTTGGTAAAAGTCTGGATCGGGTCCAGCCTGTGATGGCCAATCTGATGTCGGGCGGTGGCACCTGGGTCACTTATGCGGTGACCTATGAGCAATTGGTGAGCCGCGTGGGCGTCAAGGTTGCCAAGGGCGCACCGGGCGTCTGGGATTGGGTGAACCTGCAAGCGGCAGGTTTTTTCCAGCCGGAAGGGTTGGATGTTTGAACCAAGGTGAAGGTGCTTTCATCTTGGCCCAAATATCCAGATCCTGTCAGGGCAGCTTGTGCCCGGCCCGCAGCAACGGCACCACATCGGGCAGCGCGTGCCCCTCTGCCAGCCAGTCGCGCAGCGCGCAGGCTGAGCGCCGGTAAACCGGCAGAGCCTTCTGGGCGTTCGGGGCCATGCGGGCGAAATCGGCAGCGGTTTGGGGCAGTGGTCCCTTTCGTTTCGCTTTGCAAGGCGCTTGCGCCGCCCCGGCAGGCACGCCCGAGACCAGTACGGCCACGCCCTCGTCAAACCACAAAGGCAGCGCTTTGCTTAACATCCCACCTATGGGCAGGGCACCATGGAGGGTGGCATGGGCCAACTCATGCGTATAGGCTCCCCGATCGGCAGCCCCTTTGGAGTTCAGCGTGATCAGGCTTGCGCCATAAGTCATGCCGCGTGCGGTCAGGGTGTTGGCTGTGTCACAAGCTGTCGTGGTGCAGATCCACCATTCAACCGCTTGCGCTGCGCCCAACTCCTGCTGCACGCGTTTGGACGCCCCGGATATGTGACCCCGTATAGTGGCAAGATCGGCTGTGCTGGCGGTCTCATCGACCCAAAGCCCCGGCATGACCTGAACCATCGCCCGTCGATTGGGCAGGCCTTGTGCGGCGGCATCATGTGCCGTCACAGACAATGTGAGAACCGTCATCACAACACGCAGCATCACGTCATTCCTGTATGGGCGGAATTTGGTATGCAATTGCATACCGGGCTTTCCAAAGCCCTGATTTTCCGTTATGCAGCCTGCATCCGAATCCTCAACCTGAAAAGGCCAGGCGCATGACCAAGATCAAGGTGGCGAACCCCATCGTGGAGATGGACGGCGATGAAATGACCCGGATCATCTGGGACTTCATCAAGAAAAAGCTGATCCTGCCCTATCTGGATGTTGACCTGCTCTATTACGATCTGGGCATCGAAGAGCGTGATCGCACCAATGACCAGATCACCATCGACAGCGCCGAGATGACCAAGAAGGTCGGCGTTGCGGTGAAATGCGCCACCATCACCCCAGATGAGCAGCGCGTCGAGGAATTTGGCCTCAAGCAGATGTGGAAATCGCCGAACGGCACCATCCGCAACATCCTTGGCGGCGTGATCTTCCGTGAGCCGATCATCTGCAAGAACGTGCCGCGCCTCGTGCCGGGCTGGACCCAGCCGATCGTCATTGGCCGCCACGCCTTTGGTGACCAGTATCGCGCGACCGACTTCCACTTCCCCGGTGCGGGCAAGCTGACGATGAAATTCGTGGGCGAAGACGGCACTGTGATCGAGAAAGACGTGTTCAATGCTCCCGCCGCCGGTGTGGCCATGGGCATGTATAACCTCGACCAGTCGATCATCGACTTCGCGCGCTCGTCGATGAACTATGGCCTGTTGAAGGGCTGGCCGGTTTATCTCTCGACCAAGAACACCATCCTGAAGGCCTATGATGGCCGCTTCAAGGATCTGTTCCAGAAGGTCTACGAGGAAGAATTCGCCGATCAGTTCAAGGCGGCAGGCATCCATTACGAACACCGCCTGATCGACGACATGGTGGCCTCGGCGCTGAAATGGTCGGGCGGCTATGTCTGGGCTTGCAAGAACTATGATGGCGACGTGCAGTCGGATACCGTGGCGCAGGGCTTCGGCAGCTTGGGTCTGATGACCTCGGTGCTGATGACGCCCGATGGCAAGATCGTGGAAGCCGAGGCCGCCCATGGCACCGTGACCCGCCACTATCGCCAGCATCAGGCCGGCAAGGAAACCTCGACCAACTCCATCGCGTCGATCTTTGCCTGGACGGGCGGGTTGAAGCACCGCGCCAAGCTGGATGGCAACGAGGCGCTGGCCCGTTTCGCCGCCACGCTGGAAAAGGTCTGCGTGCAGACGGTCGAAGATGGCTGGATGACCAAGGATCTGGCGCTGCTGGTCGGCCCCGATCAGAAGTGGCTGACCACCATGGGCTATCTGGAAAAGGTCGACGAATACCTGAACAAGGCGCTTGCCGGCTAAGGCGGACAGCGATTTTT